>JACDAS010000346.1 GCA_013695295.1 Actinomycetota bacterium
TCAACTGGAAGTACCTCGCGCCGCTCAACGAGGGCGACCTCTGGCTGATGGCGAAGGACCCCGACATCAAGACGATCGAGGATCTGAGGGGCAAGCGAATCGCGATGCCCTCGCCGACGTCGATCCAGGCACAGGTGCTGCGCAAGATGGCCCAGGTGAAGCTCGGCGACGCGAAGGCGCTCGACCGGGGCATCATCTCGATGGATCACCCCGACGCGATGCAGGCCCTCCTGAGCGGGCAGATCGACGCCCACCTGACCTCGCCCCCGTTCCAGTTCCAGGAGCGGGTGCGCGGGGCGCACGTCGTGGCCCGGAGCTACAGCTACTTCGGCGCGCACTCGTTCCTCGGTGCGATGGTGACGCAGAAGTTCTACGACGACCACACCGACTTCGCGCTCGCCTTCTACCAGGACGTCAACAGGGCGATCAAGCTGATCAAGAACAACCCGATCAAGGTCGCGAAGATCCTGCAGGACGACGCTGGCGGGAACCCCACCTGGCGCCAGTTCAAGCAGTGGATCGGCAACCCCGCGCTGACGTACACGACGCGCCCGCGTGGCCTGATGCGCTTCGCCACCTTCATGAACCGGATCGGCGCGATCTCGAAGCTGCCTTCCTCCTGGAAGGAGCTCGTCTTCCCGCCGGTCTACGGGACAAAGGGCAGCTGACCTGGGCGAGGCGGGAGGGAGAGCCGGCTCCCTCCCGCCTGTCAGGGCCCGGTGCCCTCCCCGCGCTCCTCGAGGTCCTCGCGGAGGAGCGCGAAGAGGACGCCGTCCACCCAGTCGCCGTGCCGGCGGTAGGCCCGGCGCTTGACCCCCTCCAGCACGAACCCGGCCCGCTCGGCGTGGCGGATCGCACGCTCGTTGAAGCCGTAGACCTCGAGCTGCAGCCGGTGGTAGCCGAGATCGAAGATCAGGTGGCGCTGCAGCAGCCGAGCAGAGCGATCCGCGAGCCCGCGGCCCCGGAAGTCCGGATCGATCGCAAGCCCGCCGAGGTGGGCGATCCGGCTGCGGCGGTTTGCCACCTCGAAGCTGAGGGCGCCTACCGGTCGCCAGCGGCCGTCGTCGGCGACCTCGACCACGAAGCGCCCGAACTCCTCGGGCTCGGCGAGCGAGCGCTCGATCTCCGAGAGCACGCCCTCGGCGTCGTGCGGGCGGACGGCGGCCATGAAGGGCTCTACCTCGTCGCTCTCGAGCAGCCGGACGAGGAAGGCGCAGTCGGCGGGCTCAGCGCGTCGGAGCCGGACCCCGTTACCCTCCACGACGGCCATGGCCGAGAGTGTTCCACCTGCCGAGGAGGGCGCGCGCGAGCCCGACGAGGGGTACGCGCGCGCCGCGGCGATCCTGCTCGCGCTCGCCGCCGTGGTCGGGATCACCCTCGGCGCGCGCGCGTCGCTGCTCTCGAGCGACGCAACCGATGCGTGGCAGTCGGCCGTCCGCCAGGAGATCAAGCGCGCCGCCGCCTCGGTCGAAGACGTCCGCTTCGTGTACTCCGACGAGGGCCCGCAGGTGTTCTCGATCGACGTCGCGCGCCTGCGGGCGGAGGAGCTTCGTAAGGCAGCCGCCGCCGCGACGGGCCAGGCGCGTGAGGTGCTGAC
This sequence comes from Actinomycetota bacterium, assembly GCA_013695295.1. Classification (GTDB taxonomy): domain Bacteria; phylum Actinomycetota; class Thermoleophilia; order Gaiellales; family Gaiellaceae; genus JACDAS01. Next base: position 1,598 of record JACDAS010000346.1, read on the forward strand.
CCTCGAAGCCGAGACGTACTCCCGCTACGTCGCGCAGGTCGCCAAGCCCCCGCTGCCCGTGGGGGCCCGGTACCGGACTCCCGAGGGAGGCTTCGACGCACCGAAGCGCCTCGCCGACAATCGCCGCCGGTACCCGGACCTCGTCGCGATCGACCCCCAGGAGCCTCAACGGGCCGGAGACGAGCTGAGTCGCAGGGCCATGTTCGAGATCGCTGCGACGATCCCGGCCGCCCTGGCCTTCCTGCTCGGCGCGCTGGCCGAGGTCTTCGCGCGGCCCCGCCGCTGGCTTCTGCTCGGCGGGGCCGCGGCCGTCGCCGCCGCGGCCGTCGCCGGCGTCGTGCTCGAGGTCGTGACGGTATGACCCGGTCGACCCGATTCGAGCAGATCCTCGCAGTCCTCGTCGGCCTGACCGCGGTGGTCGCAGCGCTCCTCGCCACGCTCCAGCTCGACGCGAGCCGCCAGGGGGATCGAGCGGCCCAGCTCTCGGCGCGGCTGCCGGCGCGCGTCTTCGAGCACATCGCGGCGAGCACGCTGCGGAGCTCCTTCCATCTCGACAGCCAACGGGATGGGGTTGGGCTCGCCGTCGAGGCGCTCGGCCGCCAGCTCGCGGTGCTCGAGAGGGGGGGTCCGGACTTCGAGGATGCGATCGGCCGCGCCCATCTCAAGGCGGCCGAGCGCGCGATCGAGGCCGCCAAGGCAATGGAGAAGATCGATCCTGCGAGCCGTGGCGTCGACCGCCTGACGCGCGAGGCCATCCTCGCCACGATCCCGCAGCTCAACGCCCTCGTGGCCGAGCAGGGCCGCCAGGTCGACCTCGGCGACCGCTACAGCGCGCGCGGCTCGAAGTCCGTCTTCGCCCTCTCGCTCGTCGCGATCGCCGCCGCGCTACTCGGTCTCGCCGCCGTCTTCAGGGCCGGTGCAGGCGGCAGGATCGCGCTCGCCGCCGGCGCGCTCTCGCTCGCGCTCGCCACGGGCTGGGGAGCCTGGGCGCTCACGATCTGAGCTTCGTCCTCGCGGTGTGCCAGGACGCCCGACCCGAGCGCGACGCCGCCGAGGATCAGGGCGAGGCCGGCAAGCGCCGACGGCCGCAGCGGCTCGTCGAGAAGCGCCGCTCCGTAGACGAGCGCGGTTGGAGGCAGCAGGTAGGTGACGAGCGCAGCCCGCGTCGAGCCGTGCTGCTCGATCAGGCGGAAGTAGAGGAGGATGCCGACCGCGGTGCCGCCCACCGCGAGGGCCGCGACCGCGGCGAGGGCCTCCCAGCCCGGAAGCTCGGACGGCGCCTGCACGGCCGCGATCGGGGTCAGCGCGACGGCGCCGACCGCCATCGAGCCGGCCGCGAGCAGCAGCCCCTCGCCGCCGCCGCCGAGCCTCGTCTGCACGAAGAGCGCCCCGACGGCGTACGAGATCGCGGCGAGGACGACCGCCAGCGTCCCAGCGACCGCCCACCACCCCCCGTCCGGATCCACCCCGGTGAGGACCGCGACGCCCACGAGACCGAGCACGACGCCCGCGAGCCGGAGTCCCGTCACGCGCTCGGAAGGCAGGAAGCGGATTGCCAGGAGGGCGACGAAGATCGGCGCCGAGGCGTTGCCGATCGCCGCCACGCCCGAGTCGACGTGCTGCTGCCCCCAGGCGATCAACGTGAACGGCACGGCGGAGTTGACGACTCCGAGGAAGACGAGCGCGCGACCTCGGTCCCGCAGCCGGCCGAAGGCGCCTCGGCCCTCGCGGACGAGGAGGAGCGGCACGAGCAGGAGCGCCGCGATCCACATCCGCAGCCCGATCACGACCGTCGGCTCCAGGTCTCGCAGCGCGAGCTCGATGAAGAGGAACGAGGCTCCCCAGACCGCCGCGAGTGTCAGGAGCGAGACGACGTATCCGCGGCCCATCCGGCCACGCTACCTGTCCACCCCGCTCGCTACGATCGACCCTCTGACGGCCGTCTCCGCTAAGAACTCGCTGCACCGCGCGCTCGGCCTCACCGACGGGGAGCGCGACCGGATCGAGGAGCTGCTGGACCGAGATCCGAACCACTTCGAGCTCGCGGTCTTCTCGCTGCTCTGGTCGGAGCACTGCGGGTACAAGCACTCGGCCAGGCTGCTGAAGCGGCTCCCGAGCACCGGGCTGCGCGTGCTGCAGGGGCCGGGCGAGAACGCCGGCGTCCTCGACCTCGGCGAGGGAGAGGCGGTCGCCTTCAAGGTCGAAAGCCACAACCATCCCTCGGCGGTGGAGCCTTTCCAGGGAGCGGCCACCGGAGTCGGCGGGATCGTTCGCGACGTGATCGCGATGGGGGCCCGACCCGTGGCGCTCCTCGACGGCCTCCGCTTCGGGGCGCCCAAGCTCGCGTTCCGCCGTGCCGTCGCCGGAGTCGGCGCCTACGGGAACTCGATCGGCGTCCCCACCGTCGGCGGCGAGACGGTCTTCGACGAGGCCTATGCGGACAACTGCCTCGTCAACGTGATGTGCGTCGGCCTCCTCCCGTCCGCGCGGGTGACGCGTGCACGTGCGAGCGGCGCCGGCAACCTGGTCGTCCTCTACGGCGCGACGACCGGGCGCGACGGGATCGGAGGCGCCAGCGTCCTCGCGAGCCAGGAGCTCGGGGACGGCTCGGAGCAGAAGCGCCCTTCCGTGCAGATCGGGGACCCGTTCACGGGCAAGAAGCTGATCGAGGCGAGCCTCGAGCTCGTCGAGCGCGGTCTCGTCGAGTCGCTTCAGGACCTCGGGGCCGCGGGCCTTGCCTCCTCGCTCGCCGAGATGGCCCGCGACGGAGCGGGCGTCGACGTGCACCTGGACCGCGTGCCGCTCCGAGAAGAGGGGCTCGAGCCCTGGGAGATCATGATCTCGGAGAGCCAGGAGCGGATGGTCGCGGTCGTCTCGCCGCCCCGGCTCCCGGCCGTCGAGGAGGTCTGCGCCCGGTGGGAGCTGCCGTGCACGGCGATCGGCGAGGTGACAGCGAGCGGCCAGTTGCGCGCTCTCGACTCGGGGGAAGTCGTGGGCGAGATCGACGCTCGACTGCTGACCGACGAGGCACCACGGTACGAGGTGCCTCGTCGCCCGCGGCGCCCGCGGCCGCGCCGGGACGCCGTCGACACGCCGCTCGACGCGCGCCTGCGCAATCCGAACGGCGCCTCGAAACGCTGGATCTACGAGCAGTACGACCACCTGGTCGGCTCGAGGACGGTGCGCCGTCCTGGGCTCGACGCGGCGATCCTGCGGCTTCGCCCCTCCTGCCGGGGGCTCGCCGTGTCGCTGCAAGGGCCTGCGCCGGGCGAGCGAGACCCACGCCGAGCGGGGATCACCGCGGTGCTCGGCGCAGCGCGCAACGTCGCGTGCGCCGGCGGCATGCCGATCGGCCTCACCGACTGCCTCAACTTCGGCAACCCCGAGCGGCCCGAGATCGCCTGGGAGCTCGCGGAGGCGATCGAGGGCATCGCCCTCGCCGCCGAGGCCCTCGGCGTCCCCGTCGTCTCGGGCAATGTCTCCCTCTACAACGAGACCGACGGACGGCCGATCCCGCCCACGCCCGTGGTCGGCTGCGTCGGGCTCGTAGAGGACGTGCGTCGCGTCCCGGGTCGCTGGCGCACGGGCGATGCGGTGCTCCTGGCCGAGGCCGACCGCGACGACGTCGAGGCGCAGGCACAGCTCGTCGGCTGCCTGTGGCGCTGGGCCCCGACGCTCTCACTCGCGCATGACGTCGGAGGCGGCGGTCTCGAGGTCGCGCTCGTCGAGGCGGCCCTCTGGAGCGAGCTCGGCGCGACGGTGGGCGAGCTCGCAGACGGTTGCGGCGGCGCCATCGTCGCGTGCTCTGAGGCGGCGCTCCCGCGGCTTGATGGAGTTCCGCTCCGCCGGATCGGCACGGCCGGCGGCGACGAAGTGCTCGGCCAGCGCCTCGACGAGCTGCGCGCGGCGCGCGAGGGCGGCCGCTAGCCGTGTGCGGCGTCTTCGGAATCCACGCGCCGGGCCGCGACGTCGCGCGCGTCGCGCACTTCGGACTGCACGCCCTCCAGCACCGAGGGCAGGAGTCGGCCGGGATCGCCGTCTCCGACCGCGGGCGCCTGACCGTCCTCCGCGAGCTCGGGCTCGTCGCACAGGTCTTCTCCGAGCAGAAGCTGCAGGGCCTCCGCGGACAGGTCGCGATCGGGCACGCTCGCTACTCGACGACCGGCTCCTCGCACTGGGCGAACGCCCAGCCGGTCGTCCAGCACGGGCCCGTCCGGACGGTCGCGCTCGGCCACAACGGCAACCTGACCAACGCGAGCGCGCTCCGGCTCGAGCTCGAGCGCGCGGGTGCCCGGCTGACCGCCACCTCGGACACCGAGCTGATCGCAGCCCTGATCGCCCACGATCCGGCGCCGCTCGAGGAAGCCGTCGCCCGGACGATGACACGGCTCGATGGCGCCTACTCGGTCACGGCGATCTCGGAGGGCAAGCTGCTGGCCTTCCGCGATCCGCACGGGTTCAGGCCGCTCGTCCTGGGATGCCTCGGCAGCGACTGGGTCGTCGCCTCCGAGACCTGCGCGCTCGACCTCGTGGGCGCCGAGGCCGAGCGGGAGCTCTCCCCCGGTGAGCTGCTCGTGGTCGACGAGGGTGGCCCGGCCGCCGTCCAGGCGCTCGCTCCGGCGCCGGCGGGGTCGCTCTGCATCTTCGAGTTCTTCTACCTGGCCCGGCCCGACTCGCGCCTGGAGGGGGTCGAGGTGCACGGCGCGCGCGTGCGCATGGGCGAGCGGCTCGCCGAGGAGGCTCCCGTCGAGGCAGACCTCGTGCTCCCGATCCCCGACTCCGGCACGCCAGCGGCGATCGGCTTCTCGCGCCGGTCGAAGATCCCGTTCAGCGAGGGACTGATCAAGAACCGCTACGTCGGCCGGACCTTCATCGAGCCCGACCACGCGCTCCGGCTCCAGGGACTGAAGCTGAAGTTCAACCCGCTCGCCGAGGTGACCGGGCAGCGCCTGGTCGTGGTCGACGACTCGATCGTCCGCGGCAACACGACCCGCCAGCTCGTCGCGATGCTGGTCGAGGCGGGCGCCGCGGAGGTCCACGTCCGCATCTCCTCGCCACCCGTGCTCGGGCCGTGCTTCTACGGGATCGACCTGGCCGGAGAGGATGAGCTGATCGCGGCCGGCCGGACGGTGGAGCAGATCCGCGAGCGAATCGGCGCGACCTCGCTCGCCTATCTCTCGCTCGAGGGCCTCCAGGCCGCGACGCGCCGCCCGGAGACGAGGCTGTGCCGGGCCTGCCTCACACGCGAGTACCCGACCGAGGTTCCGGCAGGCCTCCGGACCGAGAAGCGCAGGTTCGAGCCCGCCCGCGCGTAGCGCCGGGTCATCCCGGCGCTACGCGCAGATTGGGCTCTAGGGCGTCGCTTGCGATGCCGTAGTCAGGATCACGGGCTCTGCCCGTGATCCGTCTGAACCGACCGGACGAGCGTGTGGGGTATGGACCCGCCCTCCTAGTGCTCGAGTACGCGGCTCGCCTTCGCGATCCCGCGGCTAAGCAGGTAGCCGACCGTCAGGGCGGTCATCGCGGTCACGAAGCCACTGGCGTTGACGGCGTCGGATGCCAGCGTGATGACCGCGACAATGATGACCACGAGCGCCCAGATCAGCAGCTCGGGGTTGATCGGCAACGGCATGCCGGCCAGGGGGTTGCCTCCGCGCGCGGAGTAGCCGTACCCGCCGGGCTTGTCCGGCGGGGGTGACGAAGGCGTCGTCGACATTCGTGCTCCTTTGCTCGAGGGACGTGCGTCGGCCAGCTTATTGCGAATCCGGTCGCCGACGCGAGCGGCTCGAGCGCGAGGGCGCGACGGTCCTGGTCGTCGGGCGGCCCGCTTAAACTCGCCCGGTGTCGCATGAAGGGCTGACGTATGCCGCCGCCGGCGTCTCGCTCGCGACCGCCCACGCCGTCGCCGACCGGCTCCGGCGCGCGGTCGACTCGACCCGGACCGACGCGGTCGCGGGGAGGTTCGGGGGCTTCGCCGGGCTCTACAGGCTCGACGAGCGTCGCTACCTCGCGGCCTCCACGGACGGGGTCGGCTCGAAGCTCGTGCTGGCGCGGCGGGCGGCTCGGCTGCACGAGGCGGGGGTCGACCTCGCTGCTCACTGCGTCAACGATGTCTTGACCACGGGCGCCGAGCCGCTCTTCCTCCTCGACTACGTGGCCGCCAACCGGATCTCGCTCGACGAGGTGTCGGAGCTCGTCGAGGGGGTGGCCGAGGTCTGCCTCGCTGCCGGCTGCGCGCTGATCGGCGGCGAGACGGCGGAGCTCCCCGGGATCTATCGCGAGGGGGAGCTCGATTTCGCCGGGACCTGCGTCGGGCTGGTCGAGCGCGCGGATCTGATCGACGGGTCGCGGGTCGAAGCCGGGGACGTCGTGCTCGGACTGCCCTCGGCCGGGCTGCACGCCAACGGCTTCTCGCTCGTCCGCCGCCTCGTCGGCGACGGGGACTTCGACGCCGACCTCTTGCTCGCGCCGACCCGGCTCTACCTCGACGAGGTGCGCGCGCTGCGAGGGGCCGCGGACGTCCGCGCGCTGGCGCACGTCACCGGCGGCGGCATCGCGGGGAATCTCGCGCGCGCGCTTCCCGACGGCCTGGGCGCACGGATCGATCCCTCCGCGTGGCAACGCCCGCCGGTCTACGCGTGGCTGGACGAGCGCGGGGTCGACGAGGACGAGCAGCGTGCCGTCTTCAACCTCGGGATCGGCTACTGCGCGGTCGTCCCGGCCGTGGACGCGGGTTCCGGCCTCGTGATCGGCATGATCGAGCGAGGCGACGGGGTCCGCTGGGCGTGATCGGGGTCCTCGTCAGCGGCGAGGGCACGAATCTCCAGGCGCTGATCGACGACGGCCTCCCGATCGCGGCGGTGGCCTCGAACCGGCCCGGCGTCCGCGCGCTCGAGCGGGCGCGGGCCGCCCGGATCGAGACGGGTGTCTTCGCGGCCGAGACCTACGCGAGCCGAGAGGAGCGCGACGGGGCGATGGCCTCCTGGCTCGAGGAGCGTGGAGTCTCGCTCGTCGTCTGCGCCGGCTACATGCACCTGCTACGGACGCCCTTCCTGGAGCGCTACGCGGGGCGGATCGTGAACACACACTCCGCGCCCCTGCCGGCGTTCCCGGGCCCACGGCCGATCGAGGACGTGCTGGCGGCAGGGGTGGCCGAGACCGCGGCGACGGTGCACTACGTCGACGGGGGCGTCGACAGCGGGCCCGTGCTCGCGACCGAGCGCGTTCCGGTTCGCCCGGGTGACACGGTCGAGACGCTCCGCCGGCGCGTGCAGTCGGCCGAGCACCGGCTGCTACCGCGGACGGTTCGCGCGCTGCTGGCCGGTGAGGCGATGCGTGCGTGAGCCGTCGTGCGCTCCTCTCCGTCTACGACAAGGAGGGCCTCGAGACTTTCGCGCAGGGGCTGTCGGACCTCGGATTCGAGCTCGTCGCGAGCGACGGCACCGCGGCCCAGCTCGAGGGGTGGGGCCTTGCAGTGACCAGGGTCGAGGAGCTGACGGAGGCGCCCGAGCTGCTCGAGGGGCGCGTCAAGACCCTCCACCCCCGGATCCACGCCGCGATTCTCGCCCGGCGCGACCGCCCGGACGATCTCGCGACGCTCGAACGTGAGCGGATCGAGCCCTTCGAGCTCGTCTGCGTCAACTTCTACCCCTTCGCGAGCGCCGTCGCCCGGCACGGGGCGCGCGAGGAGGACGCCGTCGAGCTGATCGACGTCGGCGGCCCGGCGATGCTCCGGGCCGCGGCCAAGAACTTCGCCCACGTCGCTGCGGTCTGCGGGCCCCGGCGCTACGCGTCCGTGCTCGAGGAGCTCCGCGCGGACGGGTCGCTGTCGGTGGCGACAAGGCGGGGACTCGCGGCCGAGGCCTTCGCGGCGACGGCCTCCTACGAGGCGTCCATCGCGGCGTGGTTCGCCGACCGCGAGACTTTTCCGGAGACGCTGACCGTGGCCTTCGAGAAGGTGCTCGAACTGACACACGGAGAGAACCCGCACCAGCGCGCCGCCTACTACGCCGAGCTGGGCGCGCGGCGCCACCTGCTCTCGATGGTCGACCGGCTGCACGGCCGCGAGCTCTCGCTCGGCAACCTCTCCGATCTCTCGGCCGGCAGGCTGCTCCTGCGCGAGTTCACCGTCCCGGCCTGTGTGCTCGTCAAGCACGCCAACCCGTGCGGCGTCGCGGTCGCAGAGACGGTCGAGGAGGCCTTCGAGCGCGCCCTCGCCTGCGACCCCGTCTCGGCCTACGGGATGGTCTGCGTCGTCAACCGACCGGTGACGGCGGCGCTCGGCGCCCGCCTCGCCGGGCGCTTCGTGGACGTCCTGTTCGCGCCGGCCTACGAGGAAGGCGCGCTCGACGCGCTGCGCGCGAGGGAGTCGACGCGGATCCTCGTCGACAACGAGCGGCGCCGGTTCAGCGCGGGCGAGAAGGACTACCGGCGCGTGCTGGGCGGGCTGCTCGTGCAAGACCGAGACTGGGATCTCGAGGAGCGCGACGCGATGGAGGTCGTCTGCGGGGCGCCGTCGGAGACGCTGTGGGGCGACCTGCTCTTCGCCTGGCGGGTGTGCAAGCACGCGACCTCGAACGCGATCGTGATCGCGAGCGATCTCGGGACGATCGGCATCGGCGCCGGCCAGACGAGCAGGGTCGCCGCCGTTCGCATCGCCCTCGAGCAGGCTCGCGAGCACGGGCACGAGCTGGAGGGGGCCGTCCTCGCCTCGGACGCCTTCTTCCCGTTCCCCGACGGCCCGCAGCTGGCGCTGGACGCCGGGGTCTGCGCGATCATCCAGCCGGGCGGCTCCAAGCGCGACCCGGACGTGATCGCCGCAGCCGAGCGAGCCGGCGCGACGATGGTGCTGACCGGCCGGCGACACTTCCGGCACTAGCGCTCGATCCGCCTGCAACGAAGGCGTAGACTGGAATTGTGAGGCGCCTTCCGGTCCTGCCGCTCCTCCGTCTTTGCCCTGCCGTCGGTGATGGGGGCGCCCGAGACGGACTGGCCGAACCTCCTGTACGTCCTCTCATGTCCGTAGCTCCTACCCTCCTGAGGTTCGCCCTCCTGATCGCGGTTGCCGCTGCGATCGCGGCGCCCGCTGCGCACGCCTTCGACACCGCCGCGCACTTCGACGTCACGGGCGACGCGCTCCGCAGCGAGGGCTTCGGGGAGCCGGCCGTGCAGACGACGCAGGTGAACAACTGGTTCCAGGACCTCTACGTGAACTCCGGGGACATTCCGCAGAGCGGCCATGCCGCGTGGTGGAAGGTGCTCTTCGCGACGAGGTGGTGGCTCGGTGAGGTCGAAGACTGGTCGCCGCGTGTGATCGAGGCGGCGAGCTCGTCGCACTTCGACTCGCACGACGGCGGCTGGGGGTACCGGAACACGCAGAGCATCGAGGGTGAGTTCGACCGGCTCCTCCGCGCGACCGTACGGGTCTGCCGCGCGGCGCGTCCGTCGAACCCGCTCCGCTGCCTGACGGCGCTCGGCGCGAGCCTGCACGAGGTGCAGGACTTCTACGCGCACACGAACTGGGTCGAGACGCGGTACGGCCGGCGCCCCGGCATCGAGGGGCCGGGCTGGTCGCAGCGCGGCTTCGGCACCGCGCCGACGTGGTTCGACATCCCCGCCGACCTGCGCAACGCGGCGCGCGTGTACACGAATGGCCCTAAGGACGGGAAGATCGACTACCGGGATCCGCTCTACGGGCGCTCGCACGGGGCGTGGAAGTCGGACTCGAACAAGAACCTGGCGACCTCGATGAACAAGGACTGGCCCGGCCGGCCGCTGTACCTCGAGGCGTACCTCTCGGCGTACTTCGCGACGCGGCAGTGGACTCAGGCGGTTCGCGGCGCGGTCGGCGACGACGCCTTCTGGAGCCGCATGCGCACCTTCGCGCCGGCCGGGTCCACGCAGGCGGCGCTGCGCCACGACGTGCGGAGGGGCGCGCGCGGCATGTCGTACTGGGTCGGGCACTGGCAGGGCGAAGGCGAGCCGCGGTTCGGCGAAGCGCCCGGGCCGGGCGGCAGCCTCGACGACGCCTACTCGGCCTCGAAGGAGTACTTCGCGCGGTCGCCGACGATCTTCCGGCGCACCTTCGAGCGGGTCGTCCCCCTGCTCCACGGGGACTCGGGCCCGCTCCGCGTGGTCATCCCGGCGAGCCGGCCGCTCCGGAACAGGACGCAGTTCGTCCGGCTCCGCATCACGAAGCTGAAAGGCACGGGCGCGGGCGACGTCGGACCCGACGAGGCCGACTTCTACGCGCTCGCGGGAATCGGCGGGCAGCCCTACCTGTCCGCGTTCCTGCACGGCTACGACAGCTTCTCGTTTAGGCGCCCGCACTATCCGTTCACGTTCCTGAAGGCCGTCGACGTGGGAGCGCGGTTCCTCGAGCCGCTGCACGACCTCCAGGTCGAGGTGACGACCGCGAACGACGAAGGTGCGGGCACCGACGACAACGTCTATCTCAGGATCAACGACACAACCCGCTTCCAGCTCGACAAGGTCGGCAGCGACGACTTCGAGCGCGGCGATCGCGCGACCTACAGCCTGCGGGTCGACGCGA
>JACDAS010000351.1 GCA_013695295.1 Actinomycetota bacterium
CAGCTGCTCCAGCGGATCCGGGACGAGGCGCACCGGTTCGCGCTCGGCTTCCACCGTCAGCGTCGCGACACGCGCGCCCGCGAGTCGATCTTCGACACGCTGCCCGGGGTGGGGCCGGCTCGGCGCCGGGCGTTGATCCGGCACTTCGGCTCGGCAGAGCGGTTCCTCGCCGCGACGCAGGAGGAGCTCGAAGGCGTTCCGAATCTCCCCCCGAAGACCGCCCGCGTGATCTACGCGCAGCTCCACAAGACTGGCGGGGCGTAGGGTGCGCAGGAGGGTCGCGTCGGTGCTGGTCGTCTGTGCCGTGCTGGCAGGCTGCGGGGGCGGGAAGGAGCGCGTCGAGCCGCCGCCGGACCCGGTCGAGACCCTGCAGGCGCTCGTCGCAGCGGTCCGCCGAGGGGGCGCGGACGTGCTGCCGCCCCTCCTGACGAAGGCGTCCCGGTCGCGCGTCTCCCTCTCGTCCCTCCGCCGGCGGCTCCGGCCGTTCGAGCGGGTCTACGCCGTGCGCCTCGCGGAGCCGGCGGGCCCGATCTGGGCCGTCGTGGCGATCACGAACGACGGGCCGAAGCAGGCTGCGCCGCCGGCCGCATTCGCGGTCACCCTCCGGCGCGAGGACGGCCGGTGGCGTCACGAGCTCGGCGGCCCGGTCCGGATCGAGCCGATCGGTCCCGGGCCGGGCTCACGCACCCGGCTCGTCGCCCAGGTCGCCGCGAGGATCGCCGCGGGCGCCCCGATCACCGCCGCGGCGCTGTGGGTCGACGGGGCGGCGATGGAGGTCAAGGGCGGCGCCTCGCCCGACGGGAAGCGCTACACGGCGTTCGCGAATCTCGTGGAGCCCCTTCCCGCGGGGCGGCACTTCGTCGTCGCGTTCGCGAGCACGGACGGGTCGGCCTCGGCGCTGGCCTGGGCGTTTACCGTGGTGCGGTAACCGGCGAGGCGTGGGGGTGTTTCGCAGGAGCCGTTTGCTGGAAGAGAGTGGGGGAGGTCGTGCGACAGTGGGCACGCCCTGGTGGTTTCCCGACGTTCCTCCGGAGGTGTGCGGTGTCAACGAAGTTTCTCAGGGCGTCCGTTGTTGCGGCGCTCGCAGGCGCAGCGCTGCTGCTGACTGGTTCAGCCGCCGCGGATCTCGATCATCCCGCGAAGCCGTTCGTTCTCGGCGCACCGCTGGGAACGGGCCTCAACTCCGGCGGGACGGGTGCGAGCTGGCAGCTCATCAAGACCTTCCCGACCGGCAATCCGCACACGGATCTCGATTTCTTCACGAAGGGCGGTGAGATCTACGTCTCCGCCGGCACGCTGGCGGTCGGGCCGAACGCAGGCGGCCAGACGATCTTCAGGCTCACGCAGGGGGGCGAGGTGACGGCGGCGGGCGCGCAGTTCGTCTCCAGCCATCCATCCGCCTCGTGTGTCAGCGACGCCGCGGCGGCGCTCGGCCTGCAGCACGACGTCGAGGCGACGCCGAAGGGCAACGTGCTGCTGAACACGACGAATCCAGCGGCGGACACCCGCGACGCGCAGCTCCTCCTCGACGCGACGGACAACGAGGGTCGCTGCCACGACTCGCGCCTCTTCGGGCTCGACCCAACCGACCCGCAGGGTGGGCTCGAGATCATCGACATCACGGACGTGACGAGGCCGGTCGAGATCGGCCTCACGAGCCACATCGGTGAGGCGCACACGGTCAACGTCGACCCGAAGCGGCCGCACATCGCCTTCTCGGTCACGTCTGACTCCGTCGGCGTGACCTGCAATGCCGACGACTCCGCGTGTACCCGTGCGAACGAGAACCCGGCGAGTACCGCTCGCTTCAACCTGGACGGGTTCGAGCTGGTCGACCTGTCCTCGTGCATGAACTTCCCGTCATTGACCACGGTGGACGTCAAGCGGATGCTCTGCAGGCCGCAGGTCTATCGCTACCGGTACCCGAACGCGCTGATCGGACTCGGCCACACGGCCGACGGGACGAGCGGCTGCCACGAGCTGGAGATCTACCCGGACGATCGGCTGAGCTGTGCGGGAATCAGCGCGTCGCTGCTCTTCGACCTGAAGGGCGCCTTCAACGACAACGGCACCCCGAGCAACTACCTCGACGACAGGCCGAACGGCACCCCGCTCCCGTGCCGCGTCCGGCCGAGCATGACGTCGGCGCCCTTCGGCACCGCCGCGCAGGTGACCGACTGCGTCTTCGACGCCGGCGGCCAGGAGCTGACGATTCCGCGCTGGCTGACGCTCGGGGCGCCGTCGCTCGAGGGTGTGCAGTTCCTCGGCAGCGCGATTCACATGGGCCGCGGGGCGCCCTATACCGCGCTCGAGGACGTCGACGTCTCCCACGAGGCCGAGCTGAGCAACTCCCGGCGGCTCCTCCTCGTCAGCGACGAGCGCGGGGGTGGCGTGGTGCCCCCCGGCGCCACGTGCAGCCCGGGCGTGGACAACCCCCAGGGCAACGGCGGCATCCACGCCTACGTGGTCAGCCAGCTCCTCCCAGCGTCTCCGAGTGGGCCCGACTTGGAAGCCAAAGACCTCGCCTGGGGCTCCTACGCGAGGAACCCCGCCGGCGGAAAGGCGATCTACCGCGCCCCCATCCACACCGGCCCCGAGCTGACCGTCTGCACCGCCCACGTCTTCCAGCAGATCGCCGGTCAGAACCGGATCTTCATGGGCTGGTACAGCCAGGGGACGCACGTGATCGACTTCATCGAGCACCCGAACGGGACGGTGGAGTTCAAGGAGGCCGGCTGGTTCATTCCCGCGAACGCGAATACCTGGACGTCCGCCGTCTTCAAGATGCGCCAGAACGCCAACGGCACGTTCACCTACTGGGGGGCGACGGGCGACTTCAATCTCGCGACTGCCGGACGGAACGCGGTCGACCTGTACGAGGTGACGCTGCCGGCACCGCCCGCCGCGACTCCGACAGCCGTGCGCCTGCTGAGCTTCGCGGCGACGGCGAGGACTCGGGGCGTGGTCGTGCGCTGGCGAACGGGCGCAGAGGCCGGGACGCTCGGGTTCAACGTCTACCGCTCCGTCGCCGGCCGGCTGGCCAAGGTCAACCGCGAGCTCGTCCCGGCACGGGGGGGCGCGCGTGGTGCGAGCTACGCCGTGGTCGACACACGCGCACGTAGCCGCTCGGCCACCTACCGCCTCCAGGCGGTCGGCATCGACGGGTCGCGTGCGTGGCGCGGGACGACGCGGGTGGTCCGCTAGCGAACCGGCAGAACCAGAACGAGCAGCGAGAGCCAGCCCGCTGCGACGACGAGCTATCGCATCGTCCGACCCTAGGCCTCGCTAGGCGGCGTCGGGCGATGAAGTGCATGCCGACGCGGTTGCATCCTCAACTCAAGCTGTGGCCCGGCGGCGAAGATTATGCTTGTGCCCTCGAGGCAGGACGAGAACCGAGGTGACCCGATGAAGCGAGACGTCCCGAAGGAACGGCTCCTCGAGGAAGCACTTGCGCGGGTCCGCGAACGGGTGCCCGAGCGGGAGCGACCGGGCGTCGAGCGTTTCGTGCGCGAGTACTACGCTCGCGTCGCGGCCGAGGATCTGCTGGACCGGGGCGCGCTCGACCTGTACGGCGCGGCGCTCGGGCACTGGAACCTCGCGCAACAGCGTGATCTCGGTCAGACGAAGGTGCACGTCTACAACGCGCGCTCCGAGGAGCACGGCTGGCAGTCGTCGCACACCGTCGTCGACGTGATCACCGACGACATGCCCTTCCTCGTCGACTCCGTGAGCATGGAGCTGACGCGGCGCGGAAGCGCAATCCACCTCCACGTGCACCCTGTCGTCCGCGTGAGCCGGGATACGAGCGGGCACCTGCTCGAGCTGCCGCCCGCGGGGTCGGACGCCGGCACCAACGAGGCGTTCCTCCACGTCGAGGTCGACCGCCAGACCGAGCCGCACCTGCTCGAGGAGCTCACCGCCGATCTCCTCCGCGTCCTCGGGGACGTACGCAAGGCGGTGACGGACTGGCCCGCGATGCGCGAGCGGATCCGCGAGATCGTCCAGGCGCTCGACGAGCGACCTCCGCCCCTCGAGCCGGCGGAGGTCGCGGAGGCCAAGGCATTGCTGCAGTGGATCGAGGACGATCACTTCACCTTCCTCGGGTACCGCGAGTACGAGCTCGTCCGCGAGGAGGGCGAGGACGTTCTGCGGGCCGTAGTCGGCTCGGGGCTCGGCATCCTCCGCGAGAAGGGCGACCGGCCTGTGTCCCACAGCTTCGCTCAGCTGCCGCCCGAGGTCAGGCGGCTCGCACGCGCGAAGAACGTCCTCAATCTCACGAAGGCGAACACCCGCGCCACGGTCCATCGCCCCTCGTACCTCGACTACGTCGGCGTCAAGCGGTTCGACGATGCGGGCAACGTCGTCGCCGAGCGTCGCTTCCTCGGCCTCTACACATCCACCGCCTACAGCGCGAGTCCGCGGGAGATCCCGCTCCTGCGTCGCAAGGTCTCCATCGTGCTCGACCGCGCCGGGTTCAGCCTCGGTAGCCACGACCACAAGGCGCTCGTCGACATCCTCGAGAACTACCCGCGTGACGAGCTGTTCCAGATTCCGGTCGACGAGCTCTACGACATCGCGCTCGGCATCCTGCACCTCGGCGAGCGGCAGCGCGTCCGGCTCTTCGTGCGGCGCGACACCTACGGGCGATTCCTCTCCTGCCTCGTCTTCGTCCCGCGCGATCGGTACAACACGGACGCCCGGCGCCGGATCCAGCAGATCCTCCAGGATGCGTTCGGCGGGGTGAGCGTCGACCACGCGGCCCGGCTCTCCGAGTCGGTCCTGGCCCGCGTCCACTTTGTGATCGCCACCGAGCCCGGCGCAGTCCTCGAGTACGACGTGGCGGAGATCGAGGCCCGCCTCGCCGAGGCGACGCGCTCATGGACCGAGGAGCTGGCCGACGCCCTCGTCGAGGAGCTCGGCGAGGAGCAGGGGCTCGCTCTGCATCGCCGGTTCGGCGATGCATTCCCCGGCGCATACCGCGACGACTTCGCGGCCGGGCCCGCGGTCGCGGACATCCGACGCATCGAGAAGCTCCACCCGCTCGGCGATCTGTCGCTGAGCCTCTGGCGCCCGCCGGAGGCACCGGCCGGCCACCTCCGCTTCAAGCTCATCCGCTCGGTGGAGCCGATCCTGCTCTCCGACGTCCTCCCGCTGCTCGAGAACATGGGCGTCCTGGTCATCGACGAGCGGCCGTACGAGGTTTGCCCAGGTGACGGACCGCCCGTGTGGATCTACGACTTCGGCCTGGCATCCGCCGAACGCGAGCTCGACGCCGACCAGGTGCGCGAGATCTTCCAGGACGCCTTCGCGCGCGTCTGGCGCGGCGAGGCCGAGAACGACGGCTTCAACCGGCTCGTCCTGCGCGCCGGGCTCACCGCGGCCGAGATCACGATCCTCAGGGCGACCAGCAAGTACCTCCGGCAGGCCGGCAGCACCTTCAGCCAGGACTACATGGAGGAGAGCCTGGAGGCGAACCCCGAGATCGCGCGGCTGCTCGTCGAGCTGTTCTACGCCCGCCTCGATCCCGAGCGGGCCGAGCGGAGCGAGGAGGCCGACCGCATCGCCTCCGCGGTCGACGAGGCGCTCGACGCCGTGGAGAGCCTCGACGTGGATCGCATCCTCCGGGGCTTCCTGTGCGTGGTCAGGGCGGTCGTGCGCACGAACCACTTCCAGCGCGGGGAGGAGGGTCGGCCCAAGGCGTATCTCTCGTTCAAGCTCGACCCCGCGGCCCTGCCCGACCTGCCCGAGCCGCGACCGATGTGCGAGATCTTCGTGTACTCGCCGCGCGTCGAGGGAGTCCACCTGCGCGGCGGGAAGGTGGCGAGGGGCGGGATCCGGTGGTCAGATCGCCGGGAGGACTTCCGGACCGAGGTCCTCGGCCTGATGAAGGCGCAGACGGTGAAGAACGCGGTCATCGTGCCGGTGGGCGCGAAGGGCGGCTTCGTCGTGAAGCAGCCGCCGGCCGACCGGGAGGCGCTCGCCGCCGAGGTGGTGGCGTGCTACCGGATCCTGATCCGCGGCCTGCTCGATCTCACGGACAACCTGGTCGGGAGCGAGGTCGTACCGCCGCCGGAGGTCGTCCGCCACGACGACGACGACCCGTACCTCGTCGTCGCCGCCGACAAGGGAACGGCGACCTTCTCCGACGTCGCCAACGAGCTCGCAAAGGAGTACGGCTTCTGGCTCGGCGACGCGTTTGCATCCGGAGGCTCGGCCGGCTACGACCACAAGCGGATGGCGATCACCGCCAGGGGTGCCTGGGAGTCCGTCCGGCGGCACTTCGGCGAGATCGAGGTCGACATCGAGTCCACCGACTTCACGGTGGTCGGAATCGGGGACATGTCCGGAGACGTGTTCGGGAACGGGATGCTGCTCTCGCGGCGCATCAAGCTCGTCGGCGCCGTCGACCACCGGCATGTCTTCCTCGACCCCGATCCCGACCCTGAAGCGAGCTTCGCCGAGCGCGAGCGCCTCTTCGCTCTGCCCCGTTCGTCGTGGGCGGACTACGACCCGGCGCTGATCTCCCCGGGCGGCGGCGTCTTCCCGCGCAGCGCGAAGTCGATCGCGCTCTCCCCCGAGGTGCGCGTGGCGCTTCAGGTCGACGCCCATGCGATGACGCCGAACGAGGTCGTCAGCGCTCTGCTCCGGGCGCCTGTCGATCTGCTCTGGAACGGCGGCATCGGCACCTTCGTGAAGGCGAGCGACGAGTCGCACGCCGACGTCGGCGATCGGGCGAACGACCCCGTGCGGGTGGACGCCCGCGACCTTCGCTGTCGCGTCGTCGGCGAGGGGGGCAACCTCGGCCTCACGCAGAGGGGGCGGATCGAGTACGCGCTCGCCGGCGGCCGGATCTTCATGGACGCGATCGACAACTCGGCCGGCGTGGACTGCTCTGACCACGAGGTCAACATCAAGATCCTGCTCGATGCCGTCGTCGACGAGGGAGACCTGACCGAGAAGCAGCGGAATGTCCTCCTGGCGGAGATGGAGGACGAGGTGGCCGCGCTCGTCCTTCGCGACAACTACGCGCAGGCGCAAGCGATCACCACCTCGGTCGCCCAGTCGGCGGCGATGGTCGACGTGCACGCGCGTTACATCCGCACGCTCGAGCAAGCCGGCGTTCTCGATCGCGACCTCGAGTTCCTCCCGGACGAGGAGGCTCTCGCAGACCGCAAGGCGGCGGGCATCGGACTGACCGCCCCGGAGCTCGCGATCCTCCTCGCGTACACGAAGATCTTCCTCTACGACGAGCTGCTCGTCTCCGACCTACCGGAGGACCCCTACCTCATGCGCCAGCTCGAACGTTACGTCCCGGGCCCACTGCGCCGGGAGTTCGCCTACGAACTCCAGGAGCATCGCCTAAGGCGGGAGATCGTGGCCTCCCGGGTCGCAAACGGCCTGGTCAACCGTGCGGGGACGACCTTCGCCTTCCGCCTCGGCGACGAGACCGGTGCGCCGGTCGCGGAGATTGCCCGCGCGTTCGCTACCGCCCGCGACATCTTCTCCCTGTCAGCCCTGTGGGCCGAGATCGAGGCGCTCGACGGTCACGTCCCTGCTCGGGCGCAACTCGCGATGAGACTGAAGGCGCGCATCCTGCTCGAGCGCTCGACGCGCTGGCTGCTCCGCAACCGGCGCCGGCCGCTCGACGTCGGCGCTACCGTCGAGCACTTCGGGGCGGGCGCGGCCGTGCTCGCCGGCGCGGTGCCGGGGCTGCTCGCCGACTCCGAGCGCGTGCCCGTCGAGCGGAGCGCAGAGGAGCTCGTCGCCGTGGGCGTCCCCGCTCCGCTCGCGAGTCGCGTCGCACATCTCGAGGTCCTGTACCCGACCCTCGACATTGTCGGGCTCGCCGCCGCATCCTCGGGTGAGGTGGGTCCGATCGCGGCCCTCTACTTCGAGCTCGGGAACCGGCTCGAGCTCCACTGGCTCCGCGACCGGATCGCCGCGCTTCCACGCGACACTCGGTGGGAGGCCCTCTCGCGGGCGGCACTGCGCGACGACCTGTATGCGGAGCAGGCGACGCTGACCGGTGAGATCCTGCGAAGCGGCGGCGAGGAGCTGCCTACCGAGGAGCGGCTGGAGACATGGTGGGAAGCCAACGCGCTCGCGCTCGCGCGCTCGGTGCAGGTGATCGCGGACGTCAAGTCGTCCGGTACCTTCGATCTCGCCACGCTCTCGGTCGCGGTTCGCGAGATCCGTAACCTGATCGAGGCGGGCGCGGGGTCGCGCGTCACGGCCGATCGGGCGGATCCGAGCCGTCTCGGTCCGGCTCCATGAACGGATACCGGTAGTCCTTCGCGGGGACGAACGTCTCCTTGATCGTCCGCGGGCTCACCCAGCGGATCAGGTTCCACATCGAGCCTGCCTTGTCGTTCGTTCCGGACGACCGCGCGCCGCCGAACGGCTGTTGCCCGACCACGGCGCCCGTCGGCTTGTCGTTGACGTAGAAGTTTCCCGCCGCGTACTGGAGCTTCCGGTCGGCCTCGGCGATCGCATCGCGGTCGCGGGCGAAGACCGCTCCCGTCAGCCCGTAGGGCGCTCCCCCGTCGATCAGGTCGAGCGTGGCGCCGTACTCCGACTCGGGGTACACGTACGCGGTCACGACGGGCCCGAAGAGCTCGTCGCGCATCGTCCTGAAGCCCGGGTCGCGGGTCTCGATCACCGTCGGCTCGACGAAGTAACC
>JACDAS010000011.1 GCA_013695295.1 Actinomycetota bacterium
CACGAGCGCGGTGATGCACGTGACGACGTTCGCGTCCATGATCGTCCGGAAGCCCTTGGCGTAGCCGGCGGAGATGGCCGCGCGCACGGACTTCCCGGCGCGCACCTCTTCCTTGATCCGTTCGAAGATGACGACGTTCGCGTCGGCCGCGACGCCGATCGTCAGGATCAGGCCGGCGAAGCCCGGCAGCGTCACGGTCACGTTCAGGATCAGGATCGCCGCGTAGAGGAACGCGGCGTAGATCCCGAGGCCGATCACCGCGATCAGCCCGAGGAACCGGTAGAGGACGAGCAGGAAGAGGGCGACGATCAGGAACCCGATCAGGGCCGCCCGCTTCGCCTCCTCCAGCGAGTCCTTGCCGAGCGTCGCGGAGACGTCCGTGCGCTCGATCTGGATGAAGTTGACCGGCAGGGCGCCGGTCTGGAGGACGATCGCGAGGTCCTTCGCCTCACCGACGGACCGGATGCCGGTGATCTGCGCCCCGTTGATCGGGTCGATCCCGTCCGGGTACTCGCGGTAGTCGATCGTCGGGAACGACTTGATGTCCTTGTCGAGCACGATCGCGAAGCTCTGCAGCGACTCCTGGCCGGTGATGCCCGACTGGAGCCGGCCTCGCTGCGCCTCGCGACGCGTGATCTCGCGGAACTTCCCTTTGCCCTCCTTCGTGAACTGCATCAGCACGATCGCGCCGCCCGTGTTCGGGTCGAAGTCCTGGCGGGTGCCCGAGAGCTTGAGGTCCTTCCCGGTCATCTCGGGGATCGGCGCCTCCTTGTCGTCGGGGCGGTACTTGAAGAGGTAGTAGAAGGTCGTCCCCGGCGGCGGCTCCCCGGCTCCCGGGCAGACGACCGCAGACTCGCCGCAGGTGACGATCGTCGTCTCCTCGGGGACCGCGAACACGCGGGCGCGCTTGGCGAGTGGCCCGCCCTGCTTGTAGCGAGCGCCTGCGCCCCTGAAGAGGTCCCCGCGGACCTCCTCCGGCCCGGCGATGATTCGCTTCGTCTTGCTGTTGGCGAGGTAGTACCCCGGCACCTCGCCCTTCTTCGCCTGGGACTGGATCGACGACAGGAGCTCGAAGAGGCTCGTCGTCGGGCGCGGCTCGTTGTTCGCCACCGACGGCCCGCTGAGGCTCGGCTCGAGGTCGAAGAGCTCGAGCTGGGCGGTCTTGCCGATCAGCTCCGAGGCGCGCTTCGTGTCCCGGACCCCGGGCAGCTGGATCACGATCTGGTCGGTTCCCTGCTTGCGGATCTCGGGCTCGGCGACACCGGTCTTGTCGACCCGGCTCCGCATGATCGAGATCGACCGGTCGAGGTCCGAGGGCTGCAGCTTGTAGCCCTTCGGCGGCTGCGCCTTGAGGACGATCTCGAGGCCGCCCTGCAGGTCGAGCCCGAGCGTCGCCTCCTTCTTCCAGAAGAGCCCGGCGGACCCGGCCAGTGCGGCCAGGATCAGCGCGACGAGGATCAGGTGAGGTCGGCGGCTCTGCACGGGTACGGCGGCTCAGCTTAGCCTGGGCTCGGCCTCGACCGACCCGGGCTCCACGGCCTCGAGCCCGTCCGTCTGCTCGAGGTCGTCGTCGTCCGGGACGATCGCGGCCACGGCGCGGCGCGCCAGGACGACGCTCGTACCGGGGGCGATCTCCACCGTCAGGCGGTCGTCCTCGACGGTCAGCACGGTGCCGTAGAGGCCACCGGCGGTGATGATCTCCGTCCCGGCGACGAGCTGCTCCAGCATTGCGGCCTGCTCGGCCTGCCGGCGACGGGCAGGGCGGATCGCGAAGACCCACAGCAGCAGGAAGCCGAGCACCATGATGATCAGAAATTGCAAGCGGTCTCCTCAGGGCCGGCGAGGCGCTCGAGCGCCTCCTGCTTGAAGGATGCCAGTTTCCCCTGCTCGATCGCCGCCCGAGCCCCCGCGGTGAGCTCGAGCACGAAGTGGAGGTTGTGCAGGCTGAGCAGTCGGTGGCCGAGCAGCTCCTGTTGGTTGACGAGATGGCGGAGGTAGGCCCGGGAGAAGCGCTCGCAGGCCGGGCACGCACAGCCATCGTCGAGCGGGCGCGAGTCGCGTGCGAAGCGAGCGTTCCGGAGGTTCAGGCGACCGGACCACGTGAGAGCGCTGCCGGTGCGCCCGAGCCTCGTCGGCAGCACGCAGTCGAACACGTCGACTCCGCTCGAGATCACCTCGAGGATCCCCTCCGGGTCGCCGATCCCCATGAAGTAGCGCGGACGGCCCGCGGGCAGTAGCGGCGCGGCCCAGCCCGTCGCCTCGAACATCTCCGCGCGCGACTCGCCGACCGCGAGACCGCCGAGCGCATACCCGTCGAGGTCGAGCTCGACGAGCTCCTCGATCGAGCGGTGCCTGAGCTCGCGGTCGGCGGCTCCTTGTGCGATCCCGAAGAGGAGCTGCCCCGGGGCGCGCGGCGCGGCACGCTGGCGGCCGGCCCAAAGCGTCGTTCGACGAACGGCCTCGGCGACCTCTGCCCGCGGGGCGCCGGCCGGCGGGCAGATGTCGAGGCACATGGCGATGTCGGAGCCGAGTTGCGCCTGGATCTGCGCGGCCAGCTCGGGGGTGAGCCGGGCGGGCGCGCCGTCGTAGACGGAGGCGAAGGTGACCCCGTCATCGTCGACCGCCAGCAGTGTGTCGCGAAGCGAGAAGACCTGGAAACCGCCCGAGTCGGTGAGAATCGCGCCGTCCCAGCCCATGAACGCGTGCAGGCCACCGAGCTCGGCGACGACGTCCGCCCCCGGCCGGAGGTGCAGGTGATATGTGTTGCCGAGCACGATTGCCGCGCCGAGCGACCGCAGCTCGTCCGGGTGGATCCCCTTGACCGTCCCCTTTGTCCCGACCGGCATGAACGCCGGCGTCGGCACGTCCCCGTGCACGGTGCGGAGGACTCCGGCGCGCGCCGCCCCGTCCGTGGTGGAGACGGCGAAGCTGCCCGGGAGCGCCTCGCCCGCCACGCACGAAGCATAGACCGCTCTCCCTTAGGAACTTCTTAGGCCGGAGTCGGCGAAGCTCGATCACACTTGGCTCGATGCCGGCGTCAAGGATCCTCGTCGTCGAC
>JACDAS010000017.1 GCA_013695295.1 Actinomycetota bacterium
CCGGTCAGGAGCTCGAGCCGATCCTCTCGATCACGAACGCCCCGAACTGGGCGCGGAAGCCCGATCCGGCGGCCGGCGGCCTCCGTCGTGCCGACCCGGTCGAGTACGGACGCTTCACGCTGGCCGCGGCGCGGCGCTACGGCGGCTCCTTTCGCCCGGAGCCGACCGCGAGGGACGAATCGCCCGACCGCCTCCCCCGGATCCGCATCTTCCAGGCCTGGAACGAGCCGAACCACGCCGGGGACGCGCGCCTCAAGGCAAGCGGGCCTGACTGGTACCGGGGTCTCCTGAACCGCTTCGCGACCTCGGTCCACTCCGTGCACGCGAGCAACATCGTCGTCGGCGGCGGCTCCTCCCCGTTCACGACCCAGACGTCGATGGCCCCCCTCCAGTTCATGCGCAAGCTGCTCTGCATGGAAGGAGGGGCCCAGGCGAGGCCGACCTGCGGCAAGACGGCGAGCTTCGACGTCTGGTCGCACCATCCCTACACCTCGGGCGGGCCGGAGCACAGCGCGAACGGCGGCGACGACGTCTCGCTCGGCGACCTGCCGCAGATGAAGCGGCTGCTCGACGCCGCCGTCCGCGCGGGGCAAGTCCGCTCGAGCCAGCCCGTGCGGTTCTGGGTGACGGAGTTCGCCTGGGACTCGGCCCCGCCCGACCCCCAGGCGGTGCCGATGGCACTGCACCGGCGCTGGGTCGCCGAGGCCCTCTACCGCATGTGGCGCTCGGGCGTGAGCCTCGTCACCTGGTGGCGGGTCCGCGACGACCCGCTGCGGACGAGCTTCTATCAGTCGGGCCTCTTCTTCCGGGGCTCGAGCATCGGGCGCGACCGGCCGAAGCCGTCGTTCTACGCGTTCCGGTTCCCGTTCGTCGCCTTCGCCGAGGACGAGGGCGTGACCGTCTGGGGGCGTACGCCGTTCGGCGCACAGGGGCGGGTCGTCGTCGAGCAGACGTTCCCGGGCGGCTGGCGCACGCTCGGAGCCCTCCAGGCGAACGCGAACGGCATCTTCTCGTCCGCCTTCCCGAGCGCGGCGGAGACAGGGCTCCTGCGGGCGAGGCTCGACCGGCCGAAGGCGATCTCCGTGCCCTTCTCGCTGACGCGGCCTCCGGACCGCTTCTACTACCCGTTCGGGTCGTAGGGGTCTCCTTCCGGGCGCGATGAGGATCCTGCTCCCGGCCCATCAGGCGCGTAGCGGGGGCCTCGGAACCTCGATCAGGGGCCTCTGCGCCTCGCTGCCGGACGCGCTCGAGCCGCACGACGAGCTCGTCGTGCTCGGCGCAGGCCCCTCGACACCCCCGGGCCCCGGCGGCAAGGTCGCACGCCTCCTCCGCGAGCAGGTGCTCGTCGCCCGCGCCGCCCGGGGAGTCGACCTCCTGCACCTGCCGGACCACCGGCCCGTCCTCGGAAGCCGGACGCCGTTCCTGCTCACCGTCTACGACCTCTTCTTCCTCGACCACCCGGAGTGGTTTCCGAAGCCGGTGGCCCGCTACAAGCAGGCGATGTTCCGTGCGGCGCTCGCCCTCGGCCCGGCGGCGGTGGTCTGCGGGTCGGCGTACGCGCGCGGGCGGCTGCTGGAGCGCGCTCCGCGACTCCCCCGGGAGCGGGTCTCCGTGATCGTGCCGGGGCTGCCGCCGATCGGCGCGGACTGTCCGGAGGCCCGGCTGGAGGACCCGTACTTCCTCACGGTCTCGACGATCGAGCCGCGAAAGAACCACCTCGGGCTGCTGCGGGCGTTCCGAACGGCGCTGAAACGAGGCTCGAGGCTGCGCTGGAAGGTGGTCGGGCCGGCCGGCTACAGAGCCGGCGACGTCCTGCGCGAGCTCGGCTCGGAGCCGGCCGTCGACGTGCTGGGCTGGAGGCCCGCGGGCGAGCTGGAGCGGCTCTATCGCGGTGCGCTGTTCGTCGCCACCCCCTCCTTCGCCGAGGGATTCGGCTTCCCACCCCTCGAGGCGATGGCGCGCGGCATCCCCGTCGTCTGCTCGACCGGGAGCGCGCTCGACGAGACCGTGGCGGGTGCGGCGCTGCAGGTACCGGCCCGCGACGAGGCGGCCTGGGCCCAGGCGCTCGAGCGGCTCGAGGCCGAGGCCGCCG
>JACDAS010000019.1 GCA_013695295.1 Actinomycetota bacterium
TAGGCCCACTCGCCTTCGCCTGTGACGCAGAGGACGGCGCCGGGCCCGGCGGTCTCGAGCGCATGAAACATCGCCTCCGCCGAGCGGGGGCCGCAGCGGGCGGTGACCGCCGGGCCGCCGACCACGCCCGTCCCGGTGAGGCGGTGGATCGCCGCCGGGAGCGCGCCCCGCTTTCCGGCGGCGTCGACGACGACCGACGCCGAAAGCGCGGCGATCCTTGCCTGGCGTTTCACGACCGCGGTAGTATCACGGCCCTTTCACTGCGAGCGGAGGCGAGCGTGGAGCTGCGGCTCGGGGCCCTGGCGGCCGACATCGAATACGCGACGATCGCCGCTTGGCGAAAGCAGGAAGGCGATTCCGTCACGGCCGGCGAGCCGATCGTCGAGATCGAGACCGACAAGGTGACCGAGGAGGTCGAGGCCCCCGTCGGCGGCACTCTCGCCGAGATCGTCGCGATCGAGGGCGACGAGGTGAAGGTCGGAGGGCTGCTCGCCGTGATCGAGGAGCCCGCGTGACCTCGGTCGAGACGGGCGCGTCGGTTGCGCTGACGCAGCTGTACCTCACCATGGCGCGGATCCGCGCCTTCGAGGCGAAGGCGATGGACCTCTTCGCCGAGAAGTACATCCGCGGCTCCGTCCACCCCTACACGGGCGAGGAGGCAGTCGCCGTCGGAGTCTGCGCCGCGCTGCGACCCGAGGATTACATCACCAGCACGCACCGCGGCCACGGCCACTGCATCGCGAAGGGGCTCGAGCTGCGGCCGATGATGGCCGAGATCACGGGGCGCGCGACCGGCTACTGTCGCGGCCGCGGCGGCAGCATGCACATCACCGCGATGCGCCACGGGATGCTCGGCGCGGATGCGATCGTCGCCGGCTCGCTGGCGATGGCGGCCGGCGCCGCGTACGGGCTGCAGCTCCAGGGCAAGGACGCCGTCGTGGTCGCCTTCTTCGGCGACGGAGGCGCGCAGCAGGGCATCTTCCACGAGGCGGCGAACCTGGCCGCCGTCCTCGACGCGCCCGTGATCTTCGTCTGTGAGAACAACCAGTGGGCGATCTCGACGCCGATCTCCTGCGCGATCCGGATCGAGAACATCGCCGACCGGGCCGCGGGGTACGGGTTCCCCGGAGAGGTGGTCGACGGCAACGACGTGCTCGCCGTCCGCGACGTCGCCGCGCGTGCCGTCGAGCGAGCGAGGCGCGGCGAGGGGCCGACGCTGATCGAGGCGAAGACGTACCGGATCACGCCGCACTCCGCGGCGACCCCGACCGACAACCGCGCGCCCGACGAGCTCTCCTACTGGCGCGAGCGCGACCCGATCGTGCGCTTCGGCCGCGAGCTCGTCGAGGCCGGGCATGCGAGCCCCGAGCGCCTCGAGGAGCTCGACCGGCAGGCCGGCGAGGAGGTCGAGGACGCTGCCGAGTGGGCTCTCGCCTCGCCCTACCCCGACGCCGCGGCTGCGGAGGAGGACGTGTACGCCCCGGCGGACTGGCTGACGCCCGGGAGGCTCGCGTGAGCGCCGTCGCGACCCGGGAGCTGACGATGGCGGACGCGCTGAACGAGGCGCTTCGCGAGGAGATGCAGCGCGACCCGACGATCTTCGTGATCGGCGAGGACATCGCGCGCCACGGCGGCCTCTTCCGCGTCACGGCGGGACTGCTCGACGAGTTCGGGCCGCGGCGCGTGATCGACTCGCCGATCTCCGAGGCCGCGATCACCGGCGCCGGCGTCGGCGGCGCGCTGATCGGCTGCAGGCCGGTCGTCGAGCTGCAGATCTCCGACTTCGTGTCGCTGGCGATGGATCAGCTCGTCAATCACGGTGCGAAGTGGCGCTACATGTCGGGCGGGCAGGTCTCGGTGCCGCTGGTGGTGCGGGGCCCGATCTCGAACGGGATCGGGATGGCCGCTCAACACTCGCAGACGCTCGAGGCCTGGTTCGTGCACGCGCCCGGCCTGGTCGTGATCATGCCCTCGACCGCGGCGGACGCGAAGGGCCTGCTGAAGAGCGCGATCCGAGACGACAACCCGGTCGTCTTCCTCGAGAAGCGGCTCCTCTACAGCCGCAAGGGCGAGGTCCCGGACGGCGAGCACCTCGTGCCGATCGGCGTCGCGGACGTAAAAAGGGAGGGGCGCGACGTGACGATCGTGGCCGCGGGCGCCTCCGTGCAGCTCTCGCTGCAGGCTGCGCGGCAGCTCGCACGCGAGGGGGTCGAGGTGGAGGTGGTCGACCCGCGCACGCTGAAGCCGCTCGACATCGATGCGATCGCCGAGTCCGTCGCCAGGACCGGCCGCCTGGTCGTCGTCAACGAGGGCGCCCGCGCCGGAGGCTTCGCGAGCGAGGTCGTCGCCCGCACTCTCGACCACGTCCCGCTCTCCGATTTCAAGGCGACTCCGGAGCGCGTGACCGCAAAGGACACGCCGATCCCATATGCGACCCCGCTCGAGCGAGAGGTGCTCCCGTCGCTCGAGGACGTCGTCTCGGCAGTCACAAGGGTGATGCAGGACTGACTGAGCCGCGGCTCGCGGGCAAGGTGGCCGCGGTCACGGGCGCCGGCGCGGGCCTTGGCCGTGCGGCGGCCCTTGCGCTCGCCGGGGCGGGGGCGAGCGTGGCGCTGAACGACCTCGACGAGCTTGCGCTTGCCGAAACGGTGCAGGCGGTCGAGGAGGCAGGCGGCCGCGCCGTCGGGCGCGTCGGCGACGTGAGCCGCAAGGCGGACGTGACGGGGCTCGTCGAGGCAGCGGTGTCCGCGTTCGGCGGGCTGGACGTGATGCACGCGAATGCGGCGATCAGCGTCTACCGCGACTTCGAGACGATGACCGAGGCCGACCTCGACCGCGTGCTCGACGTCGACCTTCGGGGTGCTTTGCTCTGCGCGCAGGCCGCGATCGCGCCGATGCGCGAGCGCGGTGGCGGCAGCATCGTCCTGATGTCGTCGGTGCAGGCTTTCCAGGGCCTGCCGGGCTGCGTCGTCTACGCCGCGGCCAAGGCCGGGCTCGTGGCCGCGGTGCGCACGCTGTCGGTCGAGGTGGGGCCGCTCGGCATCCGGGTGAATGCGATCGCGCCCGGGACGATCGACACGCCGATGCTGCACCGGGATCTCGAGCCGATGGGCTCGGCCGAGGCAGCCGGCTTCCTGACCCGCGTCGAGGCTGCGAACTCGCTCGGCCGCATCGGCCGCCCCGAGGAGATCGCCGAGCTCGTCGTGTTCCTGGCCTCCGACGCGTCGAGCTACGTCACCGGCACGTGCCTGGTCGCCGACGGAGGCTTTCTGGCAGTGAAGACGATCTGAGCACGTTGACGACCTACTCCTACCGTAGTAAGGTCGCCGCGCGTCCAGTCGGGCTGCGAGCGATCAAGGGAGGCGAGCTGTGACGGAGGTACACGACCCGCAGAGCACGGAGACACTCGACGTCATCCAGGGGATGGTGACGGGGCGTCTGAGTCGAGAGGAGTTCGTCAAGCGCGCCGCGGTCCTCGGCTTCTCGATGACCGCGATCGGCAGCATGCTCGCCGCGGCCGGAAAGGCCGGCGCCGGCGGGTTCGGTGCGGCGATGCCCTACGCCGGGCAGACGGTGAGCATCCTCGTGGCCGCGGAGGGCGACGAGAAGGGCGTCAAGGACAAGATCGGCACGATCAAGAAGCGCTTCGGCATCGACCTGAAGATGACGGCTCTCGCAGTGGGCCCGCTGATCGAGAAGGCGAACCAGAACCTGAAGGCGCCCACCTCGTCGTTCGACGCGATGATGGTGCTCGGGTTCACGGTCTCGCAGATGGTCGGCGGCGGCTACTTCCAGCCTCTCAACAACTACGTCAAGAAGGCTCCGAAGGGCTACGACTTTCCGAAGGACTTCCCGGCCGGCGAGCTCAAGTACGTCGGGTACTTCGACGTCAAGAAGCAGCAGTTCGGGGGCAGGACGCTGTACCTCATCC
This sequence comes from Actinomycetota bacterium, assembly GCA_013695295.1. Lineage (GTDB taxonomy): Bacteria > Actinomycetota > Thermoleophilia > Gaiellales > Gaiellaceae > JACDAS01. The sequence continues at coordinate 3,932 of JACDAS010000019.1, forward strand.
CCGGTCTCCACGGTGGCTCGGTCGTGTTCTTCTACCGCAAGGACCTGCTCAAGGCCGCGGGCGTCAAGGTGCCGACGACCTGGGGCCAGTACCTCCAGGCGGCCAAGAAGCTGCACTCCGGCGACGTCGCGGGCAACAGCATGATCGCGAAGTCCGGCGACGTGTCGATGTTCCTCGTCGACTGGTACACCCGCTTCGTCAACGGGGGCGGCCGCCTGATGACCGGCTCGCCGCAGAAGAAGAACTTCACGCCGCGGCTGACGAGTCCGCAGGCGGTGGCTGCGCTCCAGCACATGGTCGACTGTGTCGAGGTCGCCTCGGACGGCGTCCTGCAGTACGACTTCACCTCTTCCGTCGACTCGTTCAGCGCCGGCAAGACGGCGATGATGCTGATGTGGTCGACGATCGCGGGGCCGGTCTACAACCCGGGCTCGTCGAAGGTGTCGAAGAACGTCGGGGTCGCGGTTCCCCCGGCAGGCGGCAAGGCCGTCCGCGGCGGTTGGGGCATGGGCATCCCGAAGAACGCCAAGAACAAGGACGCCGCCTGGACCGTGATCGCCTACCTGACCTCGAAGGAGTGGGAGCAGTACCAGACGCTCAAGTACCAGACCGACCCGACCCGGAAGTCGACCTTCTTCAGCCCGGCGCTGAACAAGAAGCTGCCCTACCTGAAGGTCGCCGGGAAGGTCTTCGAGAAGGCCCAGATCCTCGAGATCGCCGTCGTCCCGGAGACGTTCGAGATGATCGGCGCGGCGGCCGAGGAGTTCAGCGCCGCCCTCTCCGGCTCCACCAGCGCCAAGGAGGCGTGCAAGAAGGCGAACGACCGCTGGATCACGATTCTCAAGCGCGGCAAGCACCTGAAGTAGGTCCGGAGCCCACGGCAAGCGCGTGGCCGCGACCGCCCCGGACGCCAAGCTCGAGCGCAGCAGCAGGACCCTCTTCCCCGCCGGCCCGACCCAGCGGCGAGGAGAGGTCCTGCTGCTCCTCGGCCCCTGCGTCCTCTACCTCGTCGCCTTCTCGGTCTACCCGCTCGCCGTCAGCCTGATCCGCTCCTTCCAGGAGTACGACTCGCGCGCCGACTCGTGGACCTGGATCTGGTTCGGGAACTATCAGGAGCTCTTCACGAGCCCCGAGTTCTGGCAAACCGTCGAGCACACGGCCGTCTTCACGTTCGGCGGGGTGGCGATTCAGGTGGTGCTCGGGACGGCGCTCGCGCTCTTCTTCAACCAGCGGCTGCGCGGCTCCGCCATCGTCCGCGCGATCCTGATCCTGCCCATGCTCCTGACCCCGATCGTGGTCGGGCTGATGTGGCGGATGCTGCTGAACCCGGAGTGGGGGATGCTGAACTGGCTCGCCGGCCAGGTCGGGTTCCACAACGTCGGTTGGCTCTCCGATCCGGGCACGGCGCTACGGATGCTGATCGTCGTCGACTGCTGGCAGTGGACGCCCTTCGTCTTCATCATCGTCTACGCCCGGCTGCAGACCCTGCCCCAGGACGTCTTCGAGGCCGCCGAGGTCGACGGGGCCACCTGGCGGCAACGCACGCGCTACATCACGCTGCCGCTGCTCGCGCCCGCGATCGTCTTCGCCGCCGTCTTTCGCGGAATCGACGCCTTCCGCACCTTCGACCTGGTGTACGGGCTCACGAACGGCGGCCCCGTGCAGGCGACCTCCACTTTGTCGTTCGAGGCCTTCCAGAACGGATTCCAGTACTTCCGCTACGGCTACGCCTCCGCGATCGCCTACGTGATGGTGCTCACGGCGGCGATCGGGATCACGCTGCTGTTCAAGGTCGTGCGGGTGCGGCGGGAGGAGTTCGCGTGACGCGGATCCTCGGGCGGGTCGTCTCCTACGTCGTCCTCGCCCTGATCGCGGTGATCGGCATCGCGCCGTTTCTCTACCTGCTGGTGATCTCGTTCAAGAACAGGCTCGACGTGCTCGAGGTGCCGCCGTCGCTCGACTTCCACTGGGCGGACATCAGCGCCAACTACCACACGGTCATCCACGACCAGAAGTTCCCGACCTTCATCCTCAACTCGATCGTGGTCACGGGCGCCTCGACGACGATCGCGCTCCTGCTCGGCGTCCCCGCCGCCTACGCCTTCTCGCGTCTTCGTTTCCGCGGTCGCGACACGTGGTCGTCGACGATCCTGAGCTTCCGCTTCATGCCGCCGGTCGCGGTCGCGATCCCGATCTACCTGCTCGTGCGGCAGCTCGGCTTCCTGAACAGCTACCTGGGGCTGATCCTCCCCTACGTCGCGTTCACGCTGCCGCTCGTCGTCTGGATCATGATCGGATTCTTCGACGAGATCCCCCGCGAGATCGACGACGCTGCGCTCGTGGACGGCTGCACCCGGGCGAGCGTGCTCTTCCGCGTGATGCTGCCCCTCGTCCGCCCCGGGATCATGGTCGCGGCCACCTTCGGCGTCATCTTCATCTGGAACGAGTTCCTGGTCGGGCTCTACATCATCAACTCGCAGGAGCGCGAGACGATCCCGATCGCCGCCTCGGCGCTCCTGACCGTGGAGAGCCCGATCGACTGGAACCTCGCCGCCGTCGTCGGCGTGCTGACGACGATCCCGATCCTGATCTTCTCGGCCTTCGCGCAGCGCTACATCGTCCGTGGCATGACTGCGGGAGCCGTCCGATGAACTCCGACCGGAGGTGACCATGCCAGGCGACGACCGCGTGTCCCAACTGCAGGCGGCGATGGCCGAGAACGACGTCGACGCCGTTGTCCTGCGCCTGGCGGAGAATGTCGTTCTCGTCACCGGCTGGTACGTCCAGATCCCTGGGCTCGGCCTCGTCGTCGTGCCACGCGAGGGGGCCGCGTCGCTGCTCGTGCCGGACTACGAGGCCGACGAGGCCGCGGGCGTCTGGACGGGTGACGTTCGCACCTTCCCCGCGATTCGAAACGACGGCCCGCCGACCGGCGGTGCCATCCAGGCGCTGCTCGAGGGGCTCGCGGCCGAGCACGGCGTCCGCGGCGGGGTCGTCGGCTTCGAGGGCAGCTTCGAGACGATCGCCCCCGCCTCGCTGGCTGGGGAGCCGAACGCGGTCGGCCTGCCGACCCAGGCCCTGCTGCGCGAGACGTTCGCGGCCGAGCGCCTCACGGACGTGACCGAGACGCTCGAGTCGATGCGCGCGATCAAGTCGGAGCGCGACCTCGACCGCCTGCGCACGGTGAACGAGGTGGCGTTGATCGGCCTCGAGGCCTTCAAGGAGCGAGCCGTGCCGGGCAAGAGCGAGGTGGAGATCATGGCCGCGGTCGAGGCCGCCGTCTGCGCGCGCGGGCACGGACACCGTGGAGCTCGCGTCGTCCGCGCCTACGCCACCGTCTACTCGGGCCCCGACCTCGCAGCGGGCTGGCAGTACTTCCGCTCCCGCACGCGGGTCGTCGAGCGAGGCGACGTCGTGATGCTCGAGCTGGGCACGGTCGCCGACGGCTACTGGAGCGACCACACCCGGACCGTCGTCGCCGGCCAGGCGGGCGCCGCGCAGCGGGAGGCCTACGGCGCGATGCGCGCTGCCTCCTCCGCGGCCTTCGCGGCCGCCGTTCCCGGCGCCACGGGTGGCGAGGTCGACCGCGCCGCGCGCGAGACCTGCACGGCGGCGGGCTTCACGCAGTTCCCGCACCACACCGGCCACGGCGTCGGCTTCCGCTACCACGAGTCGCGCCCCCAGCTCGTCCCCGGCGGCACCGACGTCCTCGCCGCGGGGATGGTCGTCGTCAGCGAGCCGGGGATCTATGCACCGGAGCTCCACGGGGGCTTCCGCCACGAAGACGACGCGGTCGTGACCGCGGACGGGGCCGTCCCGCTCGTGACCACGGACTACGGTCTCGACGCGGGGGAGGGAGCATGAGCGCCGGCCCGATCATCCCGAGCGGCTACGTGTCGACCCTGTTCTCGCTCGAGGGGCGCGTCGCCGCCGTCACCGGCGGCGCCAGCGGGCTCGGCGTCGCCATGGCTGCCGGGCTTGCGCAGGCCGGGGCGGAGATCGCCGTGCTCGACGTGCGAGAGGATGCAGCCGCCGCCGCCGCGGCGGCGATCGAGCGCGACGGGGGGCGCGCCGTCCCGATGGCCGTCGACGTCACCGACAGGACGGCTGTCGACGCCGTCGCCGACCGCGTCGTTCGGGAGCTCGGGCGGGTCGACATCCTCGTGAACAGCGCCGGGACGGCCTTCCGCAGCCCGGCGGAGGACTTCCCGGAGGAGGAGTTCGACCGCATCATCGCGCTCAACCTGAAGGGCACCTACCTGCCCTGCCAGGCCTTCGGACGCAAGCTGCTCGCCGCCGGCAAGGGCAGCATCGTCAACGTCGCCTCGATCGGCGGCTTCATCGCCTACCCGCACGCCTCGGCCTACCTGTCTTCGAAGGGCGGGGTCGTGCAGCTGACGCGCGGGCTCGCGCTCGAGTGGGTAAGCCGCGGCGTCCGGGTCAATGCGATCGCGCCGACGCTCTTCCGCACGCCCCTGACCGAGAAGGTGGGCAAGGTCTCCTCGGTGACGAGTGACTTCATCGTCGCGCGGTTGCCGCGCGAAAGGCGACTCGGCGAGCCGCACGAGGTCGTGGGCGCGGCCATCTTCCTCGCGAGCGACGCCTCCGCGCTCGTCACGGGGCACACGCTGCCGGTCGACGACGGGTACCTGATCGCGTGAGCGGCGGCGTCGACGCGACGGTCTCCCGCCTGCGCGAGGTCGGCCTCTCGCTCTACGAGGCGCGGATCTACGTCGGGCTGCTCCGAAACGGGGCGCAGAACGGCAACGAGCTCTCGAAGACGTCGGGCGTCCCCTCCTCGAAGGTCTACTCGACCCTCGAGAAGATGATCGGCGAGGGTCTCGTCCATTCGATCAAGCGGGGCACGGCGACGCAGTTCGTCTGTATCTCGCCGGGCGAGCTCGCAGCGCGCCTGCGCAGGCAGTTCAACGACCCGATCGACTACCTGGAGCGGGCGCTGCCGCCGCTCGCGGCCTCGGAGCCGGCGGAGCCCTTCCTGAGCGTCAGCGGCCTGCCGGCGATCCTCGAGACGGTGTGCGCGATCGTCGAGGCGGCGGAGCGGGAGCTGCACCTGTCGCTCTGGGCCGACGACGTCGAGACGCTGCGCCGCCCGCTCGCGGCCGCGGTCGAGCGGGGGGTGAGCGTCTTCGGGATGCTCTACGGGCGCGACGAGGAGCCGCCTGCGGGCTCGTGGACCCGGCACAGCTACGAGGAGATCGTCGCAAACCGGATCGGCGGGCGGATGCTGACGGCCGTGGCGGACGCGCGCGAGGCCCTGATCGCGCTCGTTCCCCGGAGCGGCGACGCGAGCGGCGTCCGCACGCGCAGCCCCGTGCTGACGCTGATCGTGCAGGAGTACCTGCACCACGACGTGGTGCTCCAGCGCGCCCAGATCAACATCGGCTTCGACGAGTGGGACCGCTGGTGGCAGGCGGACCCGGACCTCCGGACGGCGATCCTGGGGTCGGCGCTCGAACAGCACGCCGGTGGCTGAGCCCTGCTTGACGCCTGTACTCCCGCAGTAGTAGCGTGACGGGCGCCATGGACGCGGCAACGGCAGTGCAGACGTCCGCGGCGCGACCCTTCCTCCTGGGCGGCGACGCCACCGGCTCCTCGGAATCGCGCGACGTCGTCTACCCGTACGACGGCTCGGTCGCCGCCACCGTCGCGCTCGCCGACGCGGATGCTTCCGAAGAGGCCCTGGCACTCGCCACGGCCGCGCGCGAGGGGGTGGCCGAGCTGGCCCCGTTCGAGCGAGCCGCGATCTTGCTCGCCACCGCCGAGCTCGTGCTCGGCCGCGCCGAGGAGCTCGCCCGCCAGATCACGCTGGAGACGGG
>JACDAS010000052.1 GCA_013695295.1 Actinomycetota bacterium
AGCAGGTCAGGCACCGCCGGCCTCCAGAACCTCGCGCAGCTGCCCCGGCGCGATGTTGCCGCCCGAGCAGACGAGCGCGACCCGCCTGCCCGCCAGCTCGTGCCGCAGCCGCAGGAGCGCCGCAAGCGGAGCGGCCCCGGCCGGCTCGACGAGGTTCCGGGTCTTCTCGATCATCAGGTAGGTGGCCCGGCGCAGCTCGTCGTCAGAGACGAGCAGGAAGTCGGACAGCCGCTCGCGGAGGATCGCCTGCGGCAGCTCGAACCCCTGGCGGGTGGCGATCCCCTCGGCGAAGGTCTCCATCCGGTCACTCCGGAGCTCGCCCTCCGACCACGACCGGTATGCGGCGGGCGCCGCCTCAGCCCCGACGCCGATCACACGCGTCCCGGGGCTGAGCTCCGCAGCGACGATGCAGGCCCCCGCGGCGCCGCTGCCACCGCCGATCGCCACGAGGATCGCATCCAGCTCGGGCTCGGCCTCGAGGAGCTCGAGCGCCCCGGTGGCGACCCCCGCGACGAGGTCGGGCTCGTTGGCCGAGTGCACGTAGCGAAGACCGTCGGCCGCAGCGCGGCGCTCGCACTCCTCACGCGCGTCGTCGAAGTCTCGGCCGTGGAAGACCAGCTCGGCGCCGAGACCTCGCATCGACTCGACCTTGACGGGGTTAGCTCCCTCCGGCACGCAGACGGTCGCGCGGACGCCGAACCGCCCGGCGGCAAAGGCGATCGACTGACCGTGGTTTCCCGTCGAGGCGGTGATGACGCCGCGGCGGCGATCTTTCTCGTCGAGGCGCGAGACGAGGTTGACGCCGCCGCGGACCTTGAACGCGCCGATCGGCTGGTGGTTCTCGTGCTTGACCGAGACCTGCGCCCCCGTGAGCGCGTCCAGCGCGGGGTAGCGGTGGAGGGGCGTCGGGCGCAAGTGCGGCTCGATCTGCCTGCGGGCCTCGAGGACGTCGGCGAAGGTCGGAGCTCGCACGAAGAACTCGTTATAGCGAGGTTACAGGCGGATCGATCCGCGAAAGGATGTCGTCGTGGAGGTCGCACGTGGAGCGGTCGCAGGCGTCGCCGGCGCGATGGCGATGAGCGTCGTCCGCAGCCTCACGACGCGCGTCGGGCTCGTCGAGCGAACGCCGCCGGAGGCGATTGGCTCCGAGGCCGTGCCGGGGCTCCTGCGCAGTGTCCCCCCGCGCGCTCGCCCCGCTGCACTCGAGCTCGCGCACTGGGCGTACGGCGGCCTCGGCGGGATCGCGTTCACGGCGATACCCGGCCGGGTGCGACGCCTACCCGGCGCCGGCCCGGTCTACGGCCTCGCCTCCTGGCTCCTGTACGACGGGGTCGTCGCACCCGCGCTCGGGCTGAGCCACGCGCGGCGCCCGCGACCCGCCGAGCGGGCAGCTCTCCTGGCCGACCACCTCTTGTACGGAACGATCGTCGGGCGCGTCACCGGGGGAGGAGCCGCGTCGCCGTCGCCTTGAAGCTGGCGACGATGGGCTCCCCGGGCCGCAGCCCCAGGCGCTCGGACGACGCCGCCGAGACCTCCGCCGTCAGCGGCCCGACGCGGACGCGCACTCGGTTTCCGAGCGAGACGAGCGAGGCCACCTCGGCCCGCAGGTGATTGAGCGAGGACTCGTCGGCCGGCTCGCGTGCGAGCGCGACCTCCCAGGGGAAGACGACGACGCTGACGGGGCCCTCCGCACCGTCCGTCGAGTAGACGACAGGGCCGGTGTCCAGCTCGACCCGGGTCAGCCCGCCGGCCGAGCGGGCCGCGCTGCCCGGCAGAACGTTCGCGCCCGTGAATCCGGCGACGAAGGCATCCCGCGGCGCCGCGACCAGCTCGGCGGGCGCGTCCAACTGCAACAGCCGCCCCTCGACGAGCACGCCCACGCGGCCGGCGAGCGCCGCGGCGTCCTCGAAGTCGTGCGTGACCACGATCGTCGGCAGGTCGAGGTCGCGGAGCAGCTCGTGCAGCTCGGCGCGCACGGCGGCCCGCGTGTGCGGGTCGAGGGCAGCCATCGGCTCGTCGAGGAGCAGGACCTCCGGATCCCGGGCGAGCGCCCGGGCGAGCGCGACCCGCTGGCGCTCGCCGCCCGAGAGCTCGGCCGGCCGGGCGC
>JACDAS010000183.1 GCA_013695295.1 Actinomycetota bacterium
TCGGGGCGCCGAGATTCGAACTCGGGACCTCTAGTCCCCCAGACTAGCGCGCTAACCAGGCTGCGCCACGCCCCGTGACGGCAACGATAGCGGAGCGCGGGCACACGTCCCGCGGCGCGCGTCTTCAGGTCCCGAGCCGGCGGTAGAGCCGGTCGACGAGTTCTGGCATCCGCTCGAGGCGCTCGGTGATCACGCGAAGGCGGTACTCGAGGAAGTGCTCGGGTTCGACGCCGAGCGCAGCGGCGATGCGCTCGACGTGGTCGTTCGAAGGCACGGGGCGGTTGCCGTGCACGACGTGATTGATGTAGCCGGCGGACAGGTTCGTCTGCTCGGCGAGCGATCGGTACGTCGAGCCGTTCTCGGCCATCAGCCGGGTCATCGTCGACCCGAACGGCTCCTCGCTGAATCTGCGCCTGCGCGCGATCAGAGCACCTCCGCCACTCGCGCAACGACCCTATCCGACTGCACGCGCTCCTGCGTACCGGTCAGGCGTGCGATCAGGTCGACCGCCCCGTCCTCGAGCGTCTTGCGACCGACGATCACCCGGGCCGGGCAGCCGATCAGGTCGGCGTCCGCGAACTTCTCGCCCGCCCGCAGGGAGCGGTCGTCGAGGAGGACCGCGTGGCCCGCCGCCTCGAGGGCGCCTGCAAGCTCCTCCGCGGCCCCCTCGAGGCCGGGCAGGGCGACGACGTGGACCGCGTAGGGGGCCAGTGCCGACGGCCAGGTCATTCCGGCCTCCCCGTAGCGCTGCTCGATCACGGCCGCCATCGTCCGCGCGGGGCCGATCCCGTAGCTTCCGCCCACGATCGGGCGCTCGCTGCCGTCCTCGTCCAGGAAGGTCGCGCCCAACGGCTCGGAGTAGCGCGTTCCGAACTTGAAGATGTGGCCGACCTCGATTGCGGTTCCGAAGCGCAGGGCTCCTCCGCAGCGCGGACAGGCGTCGCCCGCGCGCGATTCGCGGATGTCGGCAAAGCGCGGATCGTAGTCTCGCCCCGCCTCGACGCCGCGGAGGTGCCAGCCGTCGCGATTGGCTCCCGCGACGAACTGCCCCTCCCGGAGCGCCTCGTCCGCCACGACCTCCGGGGAGCAGCCGACGGGGCCGAGTGAGCCGCCGCCCGCACCGAAGCTCGACAAGATCTCCTCCTCCGTCGCGGGCCGGAAGCCGGTTCCGAGCACCCCGAGGAGCTTTGTCTCGCTCAATCGGTCGTCCCCGCGCACGAGTGCGAGGACGAGCGTCCCGTCCGTCCTGACCACGGGCATCGCCTTCGACGTCGCGGCGGGGTCGAGCTGCAGGGATTCCGCGAGGGCCTCGATCGTCGTCGCGCCGGGCGTCGCCACCTCCTGAGGCGCATCCAGCCGCTGCGGGAACTCGGCTGCGCGGGGGACGCCCAGGGCGATCTCGAGATCCGCGGCGTAGTCGCCCCGCTCACAGGTCACGAGCGTGTTCTCCCCCGATCCGGACGGGGCGAGGTAGTCGACGGACTCCTTCCCGCCCATCATCCCGCTCTCGGCCTGAACCGCGTGGACCTCGAGCCCGCACCGCTCGAAGATCCGGTCGTAGGCACCGGCGTGGAGCCTGAAACTCCGATCGAGGCCCTCCTCGTCGCGGTCGAAGCTGTACGAGTCCTTCATGATGAACTCGCGCACCCGCAGCAGGCCCCCGCGGGGCCGAGGCTCGTCTCGCTCCTTGGTCTGGAAGTGGTACCAGATCTGCGGCAGCTCCCTGTAGGAGCGCAGCTCGCGTGCGTGCCAGGTGAAGGTCTCCTCGTGCGTCATCGGCAGGACGAAGGCGCGACCCGTCCGATCCTGCAGGCGGAAGATCTCCGGGCTCGAGTCCCGACCGCTCGTCGCCCAGAGCTCCGCGGGCGTCAGCACCGGGGCCAGCATCTCCTGGCCCCCGATTGCGTCCATCTCCTCGCGGACGATCTGGACGACCCGCTCGTGCACCCGCCAGCCGAGCGGCAGGAACGTGAAGACGCCGGCGCTCAGCTGGCGGATGTAGCCGCCCCGAACGAGCAGCTTGTGGCTGGTCGCCTCGGCGTCGGCCGGATCCTCCCGCAGAGTCGGCAGGAAGAGCTGTGATGCGCGCGCCGTCACGATTGACGACGGAGGTTAGTCGAGCGGGATGAGACTAGCTTCGGCCATCGAGGCGTCGCTTGTCGATGCCGCCTGGAGGCCGCGCGGTTCAGCCGCGCGGCCGGGTAATCACGCTCTCGGGGACCGACTCGAGTGGGATCAGCGAGGCCTCTGCCATTGCAAGCGCCGCGGGCTTGGCCATCTTCAGGCGCTTCGGACGGCGCATGCCGTCTTCGATCCAGCGGTCGATCTCGTGGAACAGCTCGTCGATCAGGATGTCGGAGGACACCTTCTTCAGCACCCGGCCGTGCGCGTAGACGAAGCCGACGTCGCGTCCGCCCGCGATCCCGAAGTCGGCGTCTCCGGCCTCGCCCGGTCCGTTGACCGCGCAGCCCATCACCGCGACCTCGAAGGCCTGGGGGTAGGCGCGGAGGCGCTCCTCGACCCTGACGGCCAGCTTCTCGACGCCGACGTTGTCGCGCCCGCAGGAGGGACAGGCGATCATCACGGGCCCGCGCTCCCGCAGGCCCAGCGCCTTGAGGATCTCGTAGGCGACCTCGACCTCCTTGACCGGGTTGGCGGTGAGCGAGACCCGGATCGTGTCGCCGATCCCGTCCGTGAGCAGGGCTCCCAACCCGATCGCGCTCTTGATCGAGCCGGAGAAGGGGGTGCCCGCCTCGGTCACGCCCAGATGGAGCGGGTAGGGCACCTTCGCCGAGAGCATGCGGTAGGCGCGGATCATCGTCGGGACCGACGTGGACTTGACCGAGATCTTGAAGTCGCGATAGTCGAGCCGCTCGAGCAGCTCGACCTCCTCGAGCGCCGCCGCCACGAGAGCCTCGGCCTGGTCGTGCTGGGCGAGTGCGGCCAGGTGCTTCGGGAGCGAGCCGGAGTTGGCGCCGATCCGCATCGGGATCCCCGCGCGCTTCGCGGCTTCGACGACGAGCGCCACCTTGTCGGGCCCGCCGATGTTGCCCGGGTTGATCCGGACCGCGGCCACCCCCGATTCGATCGCCTTCAGCGCGAGGCTGGCGTTGAAGTGGATGTCTGCGATCACGGGGATCGGCGAGAAGCGGACGATCCGGGCAAGAGCCGCGGCGTCCTCGGTCTTCGGGACGGCGCAGCGGACGACCTCGCACCCAGCGGAGACGAGCGCAGCGATCTGCGCGGTCGTCGCCTCGACGTCGTGGGTCTGCGTCAGCGTCATGGACTGGACGACGACGGGCGAGCCGCCGCCGATCGCGACCCCGCCGACCCTGATCTGACGCTGACTGGGCATTACCTGGACCCGCGCAGACTACGCGGGTTAATGGAACCCGCGCAGACTCCGGCGCCCTGCGGGCGCCTCCGCTGCACGCTAAGAGCCTAAACCTTCTAAGCGTGCAGGCCTCCGGCGAAGCCGGAGGGTCTGCGCGGGTCCAGGCTAGCCTCGGCCGGAGGCCGAGGGTCTGCGCGGGCCAAGGCTAGCCTCCGGCGAAGCCGAAGGGTCTGCGCGGGTCCAGGCTAGTCTCCTCCGATCCGCCCGATGTCGTTCGAGAGGCCGACGAAGAAGAGCAGCAGCACGAGCGCGATCCCGACCGCCGAGACCCGCTCGTAGACCTCGCGGCCCACGGCGCGCCGCCGGACCCCCTCGATCAGCGAGAACGTGATGTGGCCGCCGTCGAGGGGCAGGAGCGGCAGCAGGTTGAAGAGCGCGAGCGAGAGACTGATCAGGCCGAGCACCCAGAGGTAGGCCTTCGCGCCCTCGTCGAGCGTCTGGGAGGAGACCTGGACGATGCCGACGGTGCTCGAGATCTCTTTCCGCCCCTGCTTGTGCACGAGCCGGGTCAGCGCGAGGGCGATCTCCCTCGTGACGATCCCTGTCAGCTGGATCGACTCCCAACCGGCCTCGGGCGCCGAGAGGCTCTCGCCACGGAGCCGAAAGCCGAGCCTGAACGCCCCTTGGTCCTTGCGCGGGCGCACCGGGTCGAGGGCGATTCGCCGGCCGCCGCGCTCGACCGTGAGCCTGACGGGGCGACCGCCGGAGCGTTGGATCCGGAGCGGGATCTCGCCCGGGCGCACCGACACGCCGTCGATCGCGACGATGCGGTCCCCGGCCTGCAGCCCGGCCGTGGCCGCCGGCCGTCCGGGCAGCACCTGGTCGACCGTGCGCGTCGCCTTCCCGCCGCCGAGCATGAAGAGGGCCGCGAAGAGCGCGATCGCGAAGACCGCGTTCGTGGCCGGGCCGGCGAAGATGACGACCACCCGCTTCCAGATCGGCTGGCGCCAGTAGGCCTCGCGGCCGAGCGAGTCGTCGAGCTCCTGCACGCCGCGCGCCGCTGCCTTGATCGCCTCGGGGCCGAGCGAGGCCTCGGCGATCGCCTTTCGCAACTCCTCCAGCTCGCGTCGCGCCTCGTCCGTCTCACCCGCATCGAGCCTCC
>JACDAS010000092.1 GCA_013695295.1 Actinomycetota bacterium
CCCTTCGGCTCCCGCTCTGCGGGAACCGAAGGCCTGCACGCTATGAGGGGAACCTGGACTCTTCGAGGCTCGCCGGTTTCCTTCTAAGCGTGCAGGCCTCCGGCGTCAGCCGGAGGGTCTGCGCGGGTCCCTGTGCTTGATCCAGCGGCCGAGCTCGCCCAGGGCGATCACGCTCACGAAGACGAGACCGACGATCAGCATGCCGATGATCACGTTCCGGCCCTCTTCCGCCGCGTCGGCAAGCGGGAGGACGAATGCCGCGAGCCAGGTCATCGGCGCGACTCTAGCGAACGAACGCCGTGAAGATCCAGGGCGGCGGCGACCGCGTCCGGGCCCGCGGCCGCCTCTGCCGCGGCGAGGAGCGGCCCCTCGTCTCCGGAGCGAGACAGGGCCCGGCGGGAGGGCTCGAGCCCACCCTCGCCGAGCAGCGCGGCGGTGCCCGCCCACACCGCCCCGTCGCCCGGCTCGCCGTCGGCACGGAGCTGCGCGCAGAGGGAGATCAGCTCGGCGAGGTCGCCCACGGCCCCCGGGTCGTCGAGCGCCGCGATCCTGACGAGGCCGTGCGCGTAGAGGTAGTCGCCGAGCAGGAGCGCGGTGTCCCGGTCGTCAGGGGCGAACAGCCGTGGTCGACCGTAGTGGAGCAGGTAGCCCTCGTAGATCGTCTCGAGCCCGAGCCGAAACCGGTCGGCGCCGAGCGGGGAGAACACGGGCTCGAGCTCCCGCTCGCCGCGCGGAAGGAGCGCCTTGGCCCAGAGGGGGCTCTCGCGCTCGGCCTCGAGCGCGATCGTCTCCCAGAGTGGCTCAGTCGCCGAGGAAGTCACGCACCGCCTCCACCGTCCGGTCGATCTCCGCGTCCCCGTGAGCGAGCGAGACGAAGAGGGCCTCGAACTGCGACGGGGCGACGTAGACGCCCCGGGAAAGCAGGTGGCGGAAGAGCTCCCCGAACCGATCCGTGTCGCTCGCGGCCGCAGCGTCCAGGTCGCGGACGGGCCCCGCTCGAAGAAAGAGGGTCGCCATCGCGCCGACCCGCTGGACGCAGGTCTCGCCGAGCCCCTGGAGGCCCAGCTCGAGCCGCGCGCCGCGGCGCTCCAGCTCCTCGTACACCGCGGGGTTCCGCAGCCGACGGAGGACCGAGAGGCCGGCCGCGGTCGCGAGCGGATTGCCGGAGAGCGTCCCGGCCTGGTAGACGTCGCCCGCGGGGGCGAGCAGCCCCATCACGTCCGCCCGGCCGCCGAAGGCCGCGAGGGGGAGTCCGCCGCCGACGATCTTGCCGAGCACCGTCAGGTCGGGCCGGACGCCGTAGAGCTCCTGCGCGCCGCCCCGGCCAACGCGGAAGCCCGTGATCACCTCGTCGAAGACGAGGAGTGCGCCGGAGGCGTCGCAGAGCGTCCGCAGCGTCTCGAGGAACTCTGGCGAAGCAGGAACGACCCCCATGTTCCCGGCCACGGGCTCGACGAGGATCGCCGCGAGCCCCTCGGAGTGCTGCAGGACGGCCGCAGCCACGGCGTCGATGTCGTTGTAGGGGCAGACGATCGTGTCGGCCGCGACGGCGGCCGGGACGCCGGGTGTGGTCGGAATCCCGAAGGTGGCGACTCCCGAGCCGGCACTCGCCAGCAGCGCGTCCACGTGGCCGTGGTAGCAGCCGGCGAACTTGAGCACGCGATCGCGGCGGGTGTATGCCCTCGCGAGGCGAACGGCGCTCATCGCGGCCTCGGTGCCCGAGGAGACGAGCCGGACCTGCTCGACCGAGCCAACCGCGGCGACGATCTCGGCCGCGAGCTCGACCTCGGCCTCGGTCGGCGCGCCGAAGGTCGTTCCGCGCGCGGCCGCCTCGACCACGGCGGCGACGGTCTCCGGGTCGGCATGCCCGAAGAGCAGTGGGCCCCAGGACATCACCCAGTCGACGTAGCGGCGGCCCTGGACGTCCTCGAGGTAGGCGCCCTCGCCTCGCCGGACGAAGAACGGCTCCTCGAGCCCCACCGCGCGCATCGCCCGCACCGGCGAGTTGACGCCGCCCGGGATCAGCTCGAGCGCCCGGCGCCACAGCTCCGTTCCGGCGGTCACAACCACCGGGCGAGCTCCCCGGTCCAGTACGAGACGACCACGTCGGCGCCCGCGCGCTTGATCGCGGTCAGCGACTCCAGCGCAGCCTGCCGCTCGTCGAGCCAGCCGCGGGCGGCGGCGGCCTTCACGAGCGCGTACTCGCCGGAGACGTTGTAGGCCCAGACCGGGAGGTCGAAGCGCTCGCGGACGGCGCGGATCACGTCGAGGTACGGGAGCGCCGGCTTGACCAGCAGCGCGTCCGCGCCCTCCCGCACGTCGAGCTCGCACTCCCGCAGCGCCTCGCGGACGTTGGCGCCGTCGAGCTGGTAAGAACGGCGATCGCCGAAGGCCGGCGTCGACTCGGCGACCTCGCGAAACGGCCCGTAGAAGGCGGAGGCGTACTTCGCCGCATAGGAGACGATCGGGGTCTCCGTGAGACCGGCGTCGTCGAGCGCCTCGCGGATCCTGCCGACGCGGCCGTCCATCATGTCGCTCGGGCAGACCGCGGCGGCGCCCGCCTCGGCGTGCGAGACGGCCGTCCGGGCAAGCAGCTCGAGCGAGGCGTCGTTGTCGATCCCCTCGCCCGAGACGACGCCGCAGTGGCCGTGCGCCGTGTACTCGCAGAGGCAGACATCGGTCAGCAGCACGAGCTCGGGGCAGCGGGCCTGGAGCTCGCGGAGCGCCCGCTGGACGATCCCGTCGGCGTCGTACGCGCCCGAGGCCTCGTCGTCCTTCGACTCCGGGATGCCGAAGAGCAGGAGGGCACGGACGCCGAGCGCTTGCAGCTCCTCCGCCTCGCGGCAGAGCTCGTCGACCGAGCGCTGGGCGATGGCGGGCAGGCCCTCGAGCGGCCGGACGACCCCCTCTCCCGGGCAGGCGAAGAGCGGCATGACGAAGTCTCGGAGGTCGAGGCGGGTCTCGGCCGCGAGCCCGCGGAGCGCGGCGGTCCGGCGAAAGCGCCTCAGCCGGACGGCGGGAAAGGAGCTCACGCGGACAATCTACGCGCTGCGAGCCGGGCCGAGACCCAGGCGAGCCCGCCCAGGCCGAGGAGCCAGAGGGTCTCGCGCACGAGCGTCTCCCAGGGCCTCGTGTCGTAGAGCGCGGCGCCGAAGTACCGGACGGCGTGGGCGAAGGGGAATGCGTCGCTCAACCAGCCGGCGGGCGGCACGACCTCCCGCGGGACGAGGCCGAGGAAGACGATCGGCAGCGCCACGAGCAGAGCGGCCAGGGAGGCCGTTCTCGCCTCTCGCGCGAGCGCCCCCACGAGGCAGCCGATCGCTCCCAGTGCCGCGCCGGCCAGAGCGAGCCCGAGTGCGAGCAGCGGCAAGCGCTCCCACGGCTCGCCGCCCGCGACGCCGCCCAGCTCGACGACGACGCCGAAGGCGAGGGCGACCCCGAGCCCGAGACCCAGCGCGATCGCAGCCGCGAGCGCGACCTTGGAGGAGACGACCTCGCCCAGCGTGACCGGCCCGCGTGCGAGGCGCCCGATCACGTTCTCGTCCCGCTCGGCAGCGAGCGCGCCCGCTGCGAGCAGGAGGGCGAGGAAGCTGATCGTCAGCGCGAGCCCGTAGGACTGCACCTGAGCCGAGAGCGACCATGTCCGGCCCCGGTCTCCCACCTCACGCAGCTGGATCGGCGTGGCGGTCGCCCTGATCGCGTCGTCGGTCAGGTCGAGCGCGAGCGTGGCGTCCTTGACGAACTCCCGGATCCGGTCGAGCCGAGGTCCACGCGGCAGCTCTCCGAGGAGCCGCTCGGCTCCGTCCAGCCCGAGCACGTCGAAGTCCTGGCCCAGGATGGTGCCCCGCCCGCCGTGCAGCAGCAGGTTCACGTACTCGAGGTCGGCGGCGATGAACGCGCGCTGGAGCCGCAGGTTCAGCGAGTAGACCAGAGCCTGCATCTGCTGTCGGACGCGCGGAGCGACGCCCCCCGTGGTGGTCTCGAGGACGAGGTGCGGGCTGCGCACGAGTCCCTGGAGCGTGGCGACGAAGCCCGGCGGAACGGTGATCACGGCCACCAGCCGCCCCGCGCGAAGCTGTCGACGAGCCTCGTCGTCGGAGAGTCGGACGAGGCGGACGTTCCTGGCCACCTCGTCGATCGTGTCGTTGACGTCGAAGCTGAAGCCTGCGATCGAGACCCGCTCGGGCAGACCGTCCCGGTCGACGAGCGCGACGCGGGGCTTCGTGTTGGCGTAGCCCGCGGCGAGGCCGATCAGGAGCGCGATCACGAGCGGGTAGGCGAGCAGGACGCCGAGCAGCGCGGGCGAGCGCCGGAGGGTCAGCAGATCCTTGCGGAGCAGGAGGAGCGTGTTCCTCACGTCGTGACGCAGGTCGAGCGCTCGGCCTCGGCGCGCTCGTACTCGGAGACGGAGCCGGCGAAGACCGCGGCGCCGCCCGAGAGCGAGACGACGCGGTCGGCCAGCCGGTGGAGATCCTCGGCGTTCTGCGTCGCGAAGACCACGGAGCCGCCACCCTCGCGGAGCTCCGCGACGGTCTCCCACAGGCGCCGCCGCTGGCGGGAGTCGAGCGCGGCGGTGGGCTCGTCGAGCAGGACGACGTGGGGGTCCCCGAGCAGGGCGAGTGCGAGGTTCAGCCGCTGGCGATTCCCCACGGAGAGGTGCGCGCTCGGCTTCGGGTCGGCGGGCAGCTCGAAGCGCGCCAGGAGCCGCTCGGCTGCTCCATCGGGGTCGGGCTCCCGCTCCAGCCGCGCGAAGAGCTCGAGGTTCTCGCGCGCGGTCAGGCGGCCGTAGTGGGCGGGGCGCTGCGGCATCCAGCCGACCCGGACGCCCGGACTCCGCTCGACCAGCCCGGCCGTGGGGCGAAGAGCCCCGGCGAGGACAGCGAGCAGGGTGGACTTGCCCGCCCCGTTCGGCCCGACGAGCGCCACGGCCTCCCCTGATCCGACCTCGAGGTCGGTCGGCGCCAGCGCGAGGTGCGCGCCGAAGCGACGCGAGATTCCCCGGGCGGCGAGGAGGCGTCTGCCCGTCAAGCGCGCCGCCGTCCAGGGTCGGACGTACTGTCTGCGGTGACCTGCGAGAGGAGGGCGGCGACCTGCGAGGCCGAGAGCGGCGGCAGCCCGACGACCTGGACCCGACGCGGCTCGTGGATCGTCGCCCCGCCGGGCATCGGGGTCATCGTACCCGGCTGCGGGCGGAAGCTCCGGCGCGTGTCGAAGCGCGCGGTACACGCCGTCACGAATTCGGGGGCAAACCAGCGACGCCGCCGGGGATCGGGCTGTCACAAGCTCGCAGGGCCGGAGCCGTGTTGAATCCCGAGCCGCCCTGGGATACGGTGGCGGGGATGGCCCCTCCGCGCCGGCCCCCCGGCCAGCTTCGCCATACCCGTCGCCGCAATCGCTCGCGGCGGCGTGCCCGCCGCGTCGCGCTCCTCGTTCTCGTCGGTGCAGCGCTGGTCGTAACCGGCTTCCTGACGGCGTTCGGCTCCGCCGAGGAGCCCGGCTTGACGGCCGGGCCGGGCACGGCCGCACGGCTCCTTCCGGCCGGTCCCCCGAAGCCGCAGGTGATCGCCGTGGCGAGCTCGATCGAGCTCCAGCTCCCGATTTCGCAGTCCCAGCTCACAGCCGTCGGATTCCATCCGTCCGGCGCGGGCGGCCTGGCACTCGAGCCCTTCGGGCGACAGGCGAACGAGGGCATCCTCGCGCGGCTCGCCAATCGGCTCTTCGGCGGCGGGGGCGGCGGGCTGCCCTATGTCCAGCTCGGCGGAGGCGGTAGCGGCCCCTCGACCGGCGCGGTCGACGTCGGAGCACTGGCCGGAACGGACGTCTATTCGCCCGTGGCCGGGACGGTGCTCGGCATCCGCGACTACGTGCTGAACGGCAAGACCTACGGCGCGCGGATCGAGTTGCAGCCTGCGGGGGAGCCCGCGCTCGTCGTCTCGCTGACCCGGCTCCGGCCGGATCCGGCCTTGACCGTCGGCTCGGCGCTCGAGGCGGGAACCTCGAAGGTGGGCACGCTGATCGACTTCTCGACCGTCGAGCGGCAGTCTCTGGCGCGGTTCACGCACGACGCCGGAAATCACGTGACGCTGGAGGTCCATGCCGCCTCCACGCTGGCGCTAGACCAGTAGCAGCGGCGCCTCGCTGCCTGAGCGGATGAGGATCCTCTTCCTCGCCGACGTGTTCGGCTCCCCCGGCCGGCGCGCGGTCGAGGCACGCCTGCCCGCGGTCCGCGCGGAGCTCGGGGTCGACTTCTGCGTCGTGAACGGCGAGAACGCGGCCGACGGCGCCGGCCTGACACCGAAGCTCGCCGACAAGCTTCTGGCGGCGGGAGCGGACGTCATCACACTCGGAAACCACGTCTGGCGCCGCAAGGAGCTGGCGCCCTACCTCGCGGGCTCGGCGCGTGTGATCCGCCCGGCGAACCTCGGCCGGGAGGCGCCGGGATCCGGGCTGGCGTTTGCTCCGGCGGCCGGGGGCGGCGAGGTGGCTGTCGCGAATCTGCTCGGCTCGCTCTTTCTCGCGCCCGCCGTGAGTCCATTCGAGATCGTCGACGACCTCGTCGAGCGCGCCCGTCAGCGGACGCCGGCCGTCGTCGTCGACTTCCACGCCGAGGCGACGAGCGAGAAGGTCGCGCTCGCCCGCTGGCTCGACGGCCGCGTGACGGCCGTGATCGGCACCCACACGCACGTTCAGACCGCCGACGCCCGCGTGCTCCCCGGCGGGACGGCCGCGATCACCGACGCGGGGATGACGGGCCCCCACGACTCGGTCATCGGGGTCGAGGCGGAGCTCGCGATCCGGCGCATGCGGACCGGGATGCCGGTGCAGTTCAGGCCGGCCGAGGGGGAGGTTCGGCTCGAGGGCGTCGTCGTCGACTGTGGCGCGGACGGCAGTGCGCCCGCCTGCGAGGCGCTGCGGATCCAGGCGTAGCTGCCCCGCGTCCGGGAGGCGAGCCGCGAGCGGCGGGCGCTACGCCCGACTTGCCGACGCGGGCCGGGAGGTGGATCGACCCTGCCCCGGCCAGAGCAGCACCGCGAGCAGTCCGACGAGCGCCGCGTCGCGCGCGACGACACCCCACGACGCCCAGGCGTCGAACTCGAGCGCGAGCTCCCAGTAACGGGCCGGAAACCACGTCTGCGTGAGGACGAGCGCGACGGCGAGCACCCCGGTCGCGGCCACCCCTCGCCGGCCGCGCACGAGCGGCACCAGCGGCACGAGCCAGATCAGGAACTGCGGCGAGAGCACCTTGCCGAGCGCGACGAAGGCGCAGATCGACCCGACACTGGCCAGCACGAGCCGTTCGCGCTCCGCCGGGCCGCGGGCAAACCACACCCAGATGCCGATCAGCACAGAAGCCTGGGCCACGGTCAGCACCACGGCAAGCGTGGCCGGCGCCGCTCCGACGAGATTCTGGGAGCCGTGGCCCGACTCCATCTCGAGCCCGAGCCCGAACAGCTGGTGAGCGGCGAGCAGGAAAGCCGAGCCGAGGCTCTCGATCTGCAGCGGGCGCTCGGCCTGACCGCCGAGGCTCGAGGCGACGCCGCCAGGCGCGAGCACGAGGAACGGGGCGAAGCAGAGCAGGGCGACCGCCGCGCAGACACAACCGCACACCCCCGCCTCTCGCCGTCCGTGGCGCCGCCAGACGTACGCGAGTGCGACGGGAAGGAGGACAACCGGGTAGATCTTCGTGGCGGCCGCGAGGCCCAGCGCGCCGAAGCCGAGCCGCTCGCGACCGGAGACGAGCGCTGCGAGGACGGCGACTGTCAGCGCGGCGGGCCAGAGGTCGAAGCGCGTCAGCACGACCGAGCCGATCAGGAGGGGCGACACGGCCGCGAAGCCGACGGCGGTTCCGAGACGCCGCCGGTCTGCACCGAGAGCGTCGAGCGTCAGGAGCATCAGCCCGAGCGCGCCCGCCCCGCAGAGCCACATCAACACTTCGAACGCACGCTCGTACGCCTCCAGGTCGCCGGCCTCCCCGCGGGCGAGCGAGGGAACAAGGAACGCCGGCAGCGCCCCCGGTGGGTACTCGACGGCGAAGTCGCGGTAGGGCACCGCGCCGCCGGCCATCGCGTCTCCGTAGCGCTGGTAGACCGGGGTGTCGATCACCTGGTCGCGCGAGAAGAAGCCGACGTGGAGGAGGCTCCAGGCGCCGAGGAAGAGCGCGAGCGCGAGCAGCGTGACGAGCGCTGCCCGGCCCGGCTCAACCGGCCGCGACCAGCTCTCTTGACGCGCGCTCACGAGCGGGGACAACCGCCTCGGCGCGGCGGGGCGCGGGCACCGACGCGAGCGCCACGAAGGCGGCGAACGGGAAGAACCACGGGATGTAGAGGTAGAACCAGTGCGTCAGCACGAGCTGAAAGCCCATCAGCAGGGCGGCCGTCAGTGCCGCGAGCTGCAGGGGGTTCTTGCGTCTGGGAAAGAACCCGACCGTGGCCGCGGCCGCCACCAGGAGCCCCTGGAGAACGCGCTGCACCACGTGGAGATCCGGGATCCCGCGCGCGTGGTACTGCCCCCAGTCCCAGAGCGAGAACGGCGAGTCGCGGCCGAGCTGCCAGCCGATCGTCCGGTCCCAGAAGACCCGGGCGGCGTGGATCGGGTTCGGCTCGAGGAAGAGGACGGAGAAACTCACGAGCGTCGCGAGGCAGAACGCGGCCGCGAAGGCGAGCTTGCGCCGGGGCGAGCGCAGCGAGTCGGGGTAGGAGAGCCAGAGCGGCACGAGCAGCAGCGCGGCGAACTTCGTCCAGCCCGCGAGCGCCGCGAACGCGCCGCGGCCGGGCGGCGAGGTGACGAGCCAGAAGCCGAAGATGAGGAAGGCCGGCAGGATCGCGTCGTTCGTGTTCGAGCTCGAGGCGTACTGGGTGAAGGGGTAGGCCGCCCAGGCGAACGCCAGCGTCGCCGCCAGCCGGTTGCCGCCGAAACGCCTCCCGACGAGCGCAAGACCGGCGATGCAGAGGAGGTCGAAGAGGATCGAGGTCAGGTGCACCGCGGGCAGACTGTCCCAGTCTCCATCCCAGCCGAGGATCCAGTAGCCGGGCAGGTAGGAGAGGTAGGCCACGGGCCCGTACGTGTCGCCGCGGTCATTCGACGACTCGCAGCGGCCGTTCGTCTGGATGCGCTTGCGCGTCTCCCCGTCGCGGTCGGCCTCGCCGCACGGCTTCAGGTCTCCCTGGGTGGGGAAGTTGCCGTAGGGGGATTCCCCGTGCGAGATCCGGTGGGCGCCGATTACCCCGGAGTAACCGACATCGATCACGTTCGAGGCCCTCACGTTGAGGCCGACGCGGAAGCCGGCCAGGAAGACCGTCGCCGCGGCCAGCAACCAGATCGGCCACACCGGGACGACGGCGCGCCCGCGGGTCCCGCGGACCCCCACCCACGCGGCCCGCCCGATCAGGTACAGGAGCGGGGGGTACACGAGCGGGATGGCGGTGAAGACGTCGCCGCGGTTGAAGAACCAGAGGCTGACCGAGAAGGAGAGCAGAGCGAGCAGATCGAGATTCCGCAGCGAGAGCGGCCGCCTGAGGTCGGCCAGCCCGAGCAGGAAGGCCGCACAGAAGGCGAGCCAGACGTAGGGGCTGTTGATCTTCTTGCCGCCGAAGGCCCCGTCGTAGCCGCGCGCCATCTTCCACGCGACCTGGGGCCCGGTCCAGGCCTCCGTGACGAGGGCGCTCTCGTCGGCGACCCGTCCGAGGGCGATCTGGCCCGCCTGCCCCCACCACACCTTCACGGTCCAGTCCCGGTACGTCCGGTCGTAGGTCGCGTCGGTGATCCGTCCCTTGACCGGGTAGCGCTCGAGCCAGTCGGCGACCTTGCGCTCGGCGAGGAGGATCCGTGTCGCCCGCTGCTTGGTCAGGCGCGGCTTCTCGAACGCGGGGACGAACGGGATCTCGACGATGCGTCCGCGCTCGTCGTAGACCGGCCGCTCGGGCTGGGCGGCAGCAGCTGCGGCCGGCGAGAGAGCGAGCGCTCCGGCGACGACGGCGACTGCGCGCCAGCTCATCGCGGTCAGGTTAGATGGTTGGTCTGGGACATCCCTGGGGGTGCGCCAATTTCCGAGCAAGCACCTAGCGGCGTCCGAAGCTCCACAGCCTGTTGCCGACGAAGTTGAGCGGCGTCACGAGGATGATCGCGAGCGCCTGGGCCGGCACCTTGCCCATCCCGGCGGCCACGAGGCCGCGCAGCACGAGGAGGTTCGCGCCCAGAGCGACGAGGGAGACGACCAGGAAGCGGAGGCCCTGGTAGGCGACGTGGCCGCGGCGCCCGCGGAAGGTCCAGAGCCGGTTCCAGGTGTAGTTGCTCGTCACCGCCACCAGGAACGAGCACGCCGCCGCGGCCAGGTAGTGCAGGTCGGCGCCGTGCAGGAGCGCGATGTAGACCGCGAGGTTGACGAGGTAGCCGCTTGCTCCGACGGTGCAGAACTTCCCCAGCTCGAGCCAGTTGTGGGGCCTTCTGAGCGCGCGGCCGGCCCGCGTCCGCGCGAGCGTCGTCGCCGTCGAGACTGCGGGAGAGGAGCGCGCCACGGGCCGCGGCGAGCCTAGCAGCGCCGTCTGCGAGCCCAGGGCGTGAGCCACGCTCGTTCAATCGTCGAAGCCCTCAACGCCGAGGAGGGGCACGAAGCGGCACGGCACCGAGCTCACCGTGGCCGGGCCCTCCGGGCTCCGCACGACGAGCTGGAGTCGCTGGCCGAAGCGGTCGCCGACCGGGACGACGAGTCGCCCGCGGGGCACGAGCTGCTCGTAGAGCGTCTGCGGCAAGGCGGGCGCCGCCGCGGCGACCGCGATCGCGGCGAACGGGGCGTGCTCGGGAAGCCCGAGGGTGCCGTCGCCGACGTGGACCCGTACCTGCCCGGCACCGGCGGCTTGGAGGTTCGCCCGCGCACGCTCGGCGAGCTCTCCGATCCGCTCGATCGTGTGGACCTCCGCGGCCAGCTCGGCGAGGACGGCCGCCTGGTAGCCGGAGCCCGTGCCGACGTCGAGCACCCGCTCGGTTCCCGTGAGCGCGAGCGCCTCGCAGATCCGGGCGACCATGTACGGCTGCGAGATCGTCTGGCCCGAGCCGAGCGGGAGCGCCGCGTCGTCGTGAGCATGCTCGCGGAGGCGCTCCGGAACGAAGAGCTCGCGTGGGACGCGCTCCATCGCCCGGAGGACCCGCTCGTCCACGACGTCCCGCGCGCGCAGCTGGCCGTCGACCATCGCGCGGCGGGCTGCACTGGAGTCAGGCGGCACCGGCGGCGACGGGTAGCACGGCGTACGGGGGCAGCGCGACGCCGAAGTGGGAGAGGATGGCCGGGGCGAGGTCGACGATGCTCCGTGGCTCCGCCTCGATCCCGACCGTGAGGATCGGCACCTCCGAGTCGGCGGTCGTAAGCGACCCGTGACTTCCCCCGCCGGCGTGATGGCTGCCGGCGAGGTCGGCGAACTCCGCCCCCGGCGCGGCCGAGACGAGCACGTCGCCGGCGTTCGGATTCGCGAGCGCCGCCCAGGCGCGGGCGAATCCGTCGGGATGGCCGAGGAGGGAGCCGTCGCCCTCGACGCTCCAGCCGTCCACCGCGGGCCGGAAGCGAACCTCCTCACCCTCGCGCCGGGCGACCGCCCCGCCGTCCTCCGGAAACAGAACCACCTCGGCGGCCTCCTCGGAGTCGAGGCGCTCGGCGAGCGCGCGAACGCCGAGCGGGCAGCGGGGAGACCGGTAGAGCATCGCGGCGCGGTTCGAGGCCGTGACCACCAGGTCGGCGCGAGCCTCCGCGCCCCGACGATGGAGGCTGAGGTCGGCGAACCGCTCCTGGAGGACGACGCCTCGCTCGACCCGGCTCTGGCCGTGGTCGGAGCAGAGGAGGACGGCGTAGCGCTCGAGGAACTCCTCCGGGCCACCCGCGGCCGCCAGGAGGGACGCGATCGCACTGTCCGCGACGGCAAGCGCGTCGCCGGCTCCCTCCGGGCCGAGCGCGTGGGACGCGAGGTCGTAGTCCGAGAGGTAGTAGGTGAGGAAGTCGAAGCCGTCGCGCGTCACGAGCCAGCGACCGGCCGCGGCGGCATACGCGTCGACCGAGCCTGCCGAGCGGTTCCGCACGGCGAACGGCGCACCGGTCACGTCCGACTCGAACAGGCTGTAGTAGAAGAATCGACGCGGCCCGAAGGCGGGCGGGGTGAGCCCTGGGACGGTCGGTAGATGGCGGGTGCGCCCGCGGTAGCAGGTGACGTTGATCGCGGCGGGCACGAGACCGGCGTCGTCGAGCGCCTCGTAGACGGTGACCGCCCGGCTGGAGAGGTGCCGCTCGTTCAGGGTGAAGATCGTGTCCCGGAGCGAGCGCAGAGCGCCTGCGGTGAGCACCGCCCCGAGCGAGGAGCCGTACTCGACGATCCTGGCCTCCGTACGGTCGTACCAGACGAGGTGCGGGATCCCGTGGACGTCGGGATGGGAGCCGGTGGCGATCGAGGACATGCAGACCGGCGTCAGCGACGGGAAGGTCGAGACCCCGCGCCGGTAGCTGCCGTGCTCCGCGAGGAAGGTCAGCGCGGGCGCGCGGGCATCTCCCACCGCCGCCTCGAAGACGTCCGGGGTCAGACCGTCGACGACGATCAGGACGAGAGGCTTCCGCGTTCTCACGCCGTCGTGACGGTCAGTCCCGCGCGAGGATGCGCAGCCCCGCATACCGCTCCCCGGAGCGGCGGCGCAGCCGGGCGCCGAGCACCGGCAGGAGCGCCGCCTCGACGAAGCCGGCCACGGGGACCAACGCCAGCACGGAGACGGCGAGGCCAGCGAGCACGAAGAGCGCCGCCGTCCCCGCCCGCGTCCCGCCGCGGCGCAGAGTGC
>JACDAS010000111.1 GCA_013695295.1 Actinomycetota bacterium
CTGGACGGCATGCAGGAGATCCACGACTACGTCTGCGACTACCCGGGGCTCTGGGAGGTCGCGGTCGACGCGATCCGCAAGGCTCGCGCGGCGAACTTCCGCGTGACCACGAACACGACGATCTTCAAGGAGTCGTCCGTCGAGGACGTGGTCGCGATGATGGAGTACCTGACGAACGACGTCGGGATCGACGGGATGCTGGTGGCACCCGGGTACCAGTATTCGCAGATCGACCCGGCGCTGACGATGACGCGCGCCGAGCACGAGGAGAAGTTCCGGGCGATCCGCGCCGCCGCCCGCGAGCACGGCTACCGCTGGCTGGCGACGCCGATCTACCAGGAGTTCCTCACCGGCGAGCGCCGACTCGCCTGCGCTCCCTGGGGTTCGATCACCCGGAACCCGTACGGCTGGAAGGGGCCCTGCTACCTGCTGACCGACGGGATCTTCCCGACCTACGAGGCACTGCTCGAGGGGATCGAGTGGGAGAGCTACGGCCCCGGCTACGACGACCGCTGCGAGCACTGCGCTATCCACTCCGGCTTCGAGCCTGCGGCGGCCTACGAGGCTGCGGGAAGCGTCAAGGAGAGCGTCCGGAGCATGGCGTGGACCCTGAGCGGCTGACCCTGGCCTGCGCGACCGCCCTCGAGCAGGAGGCGGGAGAGCGGGCCGGTCTTGCGACCTCGCTGGTCGGCCTGCGCGGGGTGAACGGCCTGCCGCAGGGACGCCTCGTCTCGTTCGGCCTCGCGGGCGCGCTACGGGAGGACCTGCCGTGCGGCACCGTCCTCGACGGCGTGCGCGTCGTCGACCCCGACGGCCGCGTGCTCTGGCAGGGCGAGCCGCTCGGGATCCCCGATGCGGTGCTCGCGACGATCCTTGCGGCCCCCGAGGTCGTGGACGATCCCGCGGAGCGGCGCCGCCTCGCGGAGGCCACCGGCGCCGATGCGGTCGACCTCGAGAGCGGCCCCATCGCGGAGACGGGCCGGCTCGCCGGCTGTCTTCGCGTGGTCAGCGACACCCCCGCACGCGGGCTGAGCGGGATCTGTAGCGCCGTGAAGCCCGAGGGCCCCGTCAGCTGGACCGGTCTCGCGGTGGGCTTCGCCCGCTCGCCGCTCGGCTTCACGCGGGCAGCGGCCGACGGGAAGCGCGCCCTGCGGGTCCTGCATCGCGCAGCAGAGGCGCTCGCATGAGCCGCCGCGTGCTGCTCGCGGCTCCCCGGTCGTTCTGCGCGGGCGTCGATCGCGCGATCGAGATCGTCGAGCGGCTGCTCGAGAGCAATGGCCCTCCCGTCTACGTCAGGCACCAGATCGTCCACAACGAGCACGTCGTCCGCCGACTCGAGGCGCTCGGAGCCGTGTTCGTCGACTCCGAGGACGACGTTCCCACGGGCGCGATCTGCGTGCTGTCCGCCCACGGAGTCGCGCCGGCCGTCCGTGAGAACTGCGAGCGTCGCGGGCTCCAGGTGGTCGACGCCGTCTGTCCGCTCGTCTCGAAGGTGCACGCGGAGGCCCGGCGCTACGCCGACAGCGGTCACCTCGTCGCGCTGATCGGCCACGCCGAGCACGTCGAGGTGATCGGGACGAAGGGCGAGCGACCGGACTCGATCGTGGTCGTCGAGTCCCCTGAGGCCGCGGAGCAGCTCGACACCAACGGCAGGCCGCTTGCGGTCGTCACCCAGACGACGCTCTCGCTCGACGATGTCGCCTCGACCGTCGCCTCGCTGGAGCGGCGTTTCGGCGGACTGCGACGCCCCGCCGCCGACGACATCTGCTACGCGACCCAGAACCGGCAGGACGCGGTCAAGGCGCTGGCCGCAGAGGCGACGCTGATCCTCGTCATCGGCTCGCCGACGAGCTCGAACGCCGAGCGGCTGGTCGAGGTCGCCCGGCTCGCCGGTGCCGAGGCTGCCCTGATCGACGGCGAAAGCCCGCTCGACCCGGCGCTGCTCGAGGGGCACGACGTGGTTGGGCTGACAGCGGGCGCTTCGACGCCGGAGGAGCTGGTGCAGGGGACGGTTACGCAGCTCGCCGCCCGCGGCTACGACGGGCTCGAGGAGATAACGGTCGCCCGGGAGGACGTCCACTTCCGGCTCCCGCGCGAGGTCTACTCGTGACCTCCGTCGAGATCCCCTACTCGATCGCGGCGGCGCTGCCGACCCTCGCCGTGCTCGACATCACGAACGAGGTCGCGCACGAGGTCGCACGCTCGGAGATCGAGAGCGGCATCGCCTTCGTGTCGGCGAGCTCCGATCCCAGCCTCGTCCGCGTCAACGAGCGCGAGTCGGGCCTGTTCCGGGACCTCGAGAGCCTGCTCGAGCGGCTCGTGCCCTGCGAGGCCCGCGAGCGCGAGCGCCTGCTCGTCTGGTTGCTCGGGCCGCGCACCGAGCAGGTGCCCGTCGCCGGCGGCCGGCTCTGCCTGGGTACGTACCAGCGCGTCTTCCTCGTCGGCTTCGGCGAGGCTTTCGCCGGCGACTGGACGGTCACGCTCCTGGGTTGACCCCTGCCCGGCAGGGCGCGGTGCCCGCTGCTCGTCACCTTCGTCACCATCCCCGCGCGGGCAGCTACGATCGCACCGTGAAGCCGTGGTCGCGGCAGCGCTGGCTCGGGGGCCTCGCCTTCGGGCTGCTGGCGCTCGTGGCCGAGCTCGCCGGCAGGAGCCTCACCCACCGGCTCGACCTCGGCCGGCACGTCGCCTACCCGGGTGACAGCGCCGCCAGCTACTACCCGCTGCTCCTGATCTGCGTCAAGGCTGCGATCGCGTTGCTGCTGGCTCGTCTCGCGTGGCGCGCCGTTCGGGCGCTCCTCGTCGAGCGCGAGGCCCGCACGCGCCTGGCCGCCGTCGGGGCCCGCCCTCACCGCCCCGTGCCGCGACCGTGCCTGCGACTCTCTCCGCGGCTCACCGTCTTGTTCTTCCTGACCACCTCGCTCCTCTACCTCGTGCAGACCGACGCCGAGGCGATCTCGGCGGGGCGCTGGCCCCTGCTTGCCCCCTGGGTGCACTCGTCGGCGCTGCCGGTCTTCGCCGTCCTCGCTGTCGTCGCGGCGCTCGTCTGGGGCGTCGTCGCCAGCTGGCTCAGCGAGTACGAGCGGTACGCCGAGCACGCCGCCGCCCATGCGAGAGGCCTCGCGCGAGGTGTCGCCTCCCCTGCGCAGAGCCGTCCGAACACGGGCGGGCTCGCCCCGCGGCGGCTGTTCGGGTTGGCCTTCGAAAGCCGCCCGCCGCCCGCTCGGGCCCTCTAGCCCGCGGCGTCGCCCATCCCTCCGCCGCGGGTCCCGCCGACACCCGTTGGAGGAGTGAATGGACACACAGCTCGCCACCGAGATCCCGGGCGTCCGGGCCCGTCGCTCGGCCCGCGCGCTCGTCGTCTCGGCGCTCGGTCCGCTGACGGTCTGCGCAGGCCTCGTCTGGGGAATCCTGCAGCCCTACCGGATCACACTGCTCCATCCGGGCGGCGAAAGCTTCTGGTGGCTCGCCGTGCAACCGCCCCTGCTCGTCGTCGCGGTCGGACTCGCCTTCAACTTCCTGCTCGGACCAGGGCTCATCGCCGACCTGGAGGACGCCGAGCACGAAGGGCCACCGTGACGCCCCCCGCCGAGCACGTCCACTGGTTGTTCGCGACAGGATTTCTGTTCCTGGGGCTCTGCCTGCTTGCGGAGGCGGTCGTCGGCGAGGAGGTCTGGCGCCGGCGGAGGTGGCGTGCCTACTTGTGGCCGTCGGTCGTCTTCGCGATGGGCGTCCTGATGTGGCCGGTGATGGTGTTCTTCACGAACTCGACGATCCACATGCTCGCCCACGGCCTCTGGGCGCAGGTGCTGATGGCCACCGGCGCCGCCCACCTCGCCCTCGCTCGCGGCAAGCTCCGCAGTCCCCTCTGGCGGCTGACGATGCCGCTGACCTTCGTCGTCTCCGGCTTCTCACTGCTCCTCCACGAGACGAACCCGTGGCTGTTCCAGCGGTCGGCGTTCCTGCACCACCTGCTCGGCTGGATGCTGATCTCGACCGCGCTCTTTCCCCTGGCCGCGACCTTCAGGCGCCGATCGCTCGTCTGGAACGGCGGCTTCGCGCTGTCGGTCGTGCTGATCGCAGTGCTCCTCTACTGCGACCGCGACCTCGCGCCGATCTTCGGACGGCTCTCGCCGCTCGCCGGGGAGCCGCACCGGTGAGGCGCGGAGCGCTCCTCCTCGTCACGGCCGCGGCGCTCATCCTGCCGCAGGCGGCGCTCGGCCACGCCAGCCTGTCCCGCTCGAGCCCGGGCTTCGGCGAGCGGGTCGAGCGCGCTCCGCGGGCGATCGTGCTCGCGTTCGACCAGGGCGTCCGCGGGTTCCCGAACTCGGTTCGGGTGTTCCGCTCCGACGGCCGCGTCGTCTCCGCCGCGCCGCGACGGCGCGCAGGCCGGGTGATCGAGGTACCCCTTGCACGTCTCGGGAGAGGCGCCTACACCGTCCGCTGGCAGGCGATCTCGGCCGTGGATGGACATGTCATCTCGGGCGTCTACACCTTCGGCGTCCGAGTCGCTGCGCCCCCTCCGACCGAGGCCTACGGTGCGGCCGGTCCCTCGCGCGCCGAGCACGTCGTCCGCTGGGCCTACTTCGTGGCGCTCTCGCTGCTGCTCGGCGGGCTCGGCTTCCGTCTCCTCGTCCTGCGCGGGCCGTTGCCGGAGCGGGTCGAGCGGCGCTTCTACGCCGTTTCGGCGGTCGGAGCCGTCGCCGCGCTCGAGGTTGGCGTCGTGGCGTTCCTGCTACGGGCCGAGGGAGCGCTCCAGCTGCCCTTCGGGCGGCTGCTCTACGGCGATCTCTCGCCGATCGCAGGCGGGACGCGGTTCGGGACCGCGTTCATCGCGATGACGCTCGGCTTCGCCGGGGTCGCCGCGCTGCTCTTCCTCGCGTGGCTGACCGACGTGCGCGCCCTCCTGTGGGCTGCGCTCGCAGTGGGGCTCGGGTTCGCGTCGGGCCTCTCCCTGTCCGGCCACGCTGCCGACCCGGGTTCTCCCCGGACGGCGCAGCTCGCCGACTGGGTTCACCTGAGCGCCGCGGCGCTCTGGGTCGGCGGGCTCGTGCAGCTCTCGATCGTGGTCTGGCCCGCGGCGCCCGAGCTTCGGCGACGTGCGTTCCTCGGTTTCGCGCGGCTCGCGCCGGTCCTGATCGCGCTGCTCGTCGCGGCGGGGACGTACCTGAGCATCGTGCGGCTGCCGCGGGCTTCCGACCTCTGGACCGAGACATACGGTCACGTGCTGCTCGTCAAGCTCGCGCTCGTGGCTGTCGCACTCGCCTGGGGCGCGGCGCACCACTTCCTCGTGCGGCCTCTGCTCGACCGCGGCGACGATCGACGCCACCTGCGAACGAGCCTCGCCGGCGAGAGCGCGATCGGGATGGCGATCCTGCTCGTCGCCGCGGTGCTCGTGAACTCGGAGCCGCCGCGGCCCACCGTCCCGCAGCCGGCGGAGGCGAGGCCAGCAAGCATCCAGGCCCGGTAACGTCGGGCGATGCTCTGGGCGATCTCCGGCGGCGCCGGCTTCCTCGGGCTGCACCTGGCCCGGCGCCTGCTCGCAGAGGGTCACGAGGTCCGGACGCTCGACGTCGCGCAGCTGGGCGACGCCGAGCTCGAGCGCTCGGTCGACGAGCGGCGCGGGGACGTCCGCGACCCCCGGGCGGCCCGCGGTCTCGTGGACGGCGCGGAGCGGCTCGTGCATGCGGCCGCGGCGTTGCCGATCCAGGCCTCGCCGGGCTCGATCAGGTCTGTGAACGTCGGCGGCACCGCGACGCTCCTCGCGGCCGCGCAGGACGAGGGTGTCGGGCGCACGGTGTTCGTGTCCTCGACCGCGGTCTACGGCGTCCCGAAGGTTCACCCGATCTCCGAGGAGGCGCCGCTCGTCGGCGTCGGTCACTACGGAAGCTCGAAGATCGAGGCCGAGGAGGTCTGTCGGGACTTCGGCCGGCGCGGCCTCGATGTCGTGCGGATCCGCCCGAAGACGTTCGTCGGCCCGGAGCGGCTCGGCGTCTTCGGGATCCTGTTCGACTGGATCCGGCAGAGCCGGCGGATCTACGTTCTCGGCGACGGGTCGAACCGTTACCAGCTGCTCGCCGTCCAAGATCTCGTCGAGGCGATCGTGAGGGCTGCGGACGCAGAGGGGGTCGCCGGCGAGGCGATCAACGTGGGGGCGGGGCAATTCGGCACCGTCCGCTCCGACCTGCAGGCGCTGATCGACCACGCCGGCTCTCGCAGCAGGCTGACGCCGGTCCCGGTACGGCCGGCCGAGCTCGCCCTGCGGGCGCTCGAGCTCCTGCGCCTGTCGCCGCTCGCCGAGTGGCACTACAGGACGGCGCACCGCGACTCGTTCGTCGACGTCTCGAAGGCCGAGCGCCTCCTCGACTTCACCCCCCGCCGCTCGAACGAGCAGGCGCTCATCGAGACCTACGACTGGTACCTCGCCAACAGCGAGTCGCTCGCCGCGGCGGGGGTCACGCACCGGGTGCCGTGGAACCAGCAGGCCCTGGGGCTGTTGAAGAGGCTCAGCTGACCATGGAGCCCGACGGCTGGGACGAGCTCTTCGACGAGGTCTACCTGAGGACGTACTCCTCGAGGCTGGGCGAGCACGACTCGCAGGCCGAGGCGCTCGGCGCCGCCACGCTCGCCGGACTCGAGCCACCGGCCGCCGTGCTCGACGCACCCTGCGGGTTCGGCCGGCACGCAACCGTGCTCGCCCGAGCCGGGTACCGCGTCACCGGGATCGATCGCTCGGAGGCACAGCTAGCAGAGGCTGGGCGGCGCGCCGGCACGGGGGAGTGGCCCCGGTTTCTCCGGGCGGACTTCCGCGAGCTTCCGTTCGAGGACGCGAGCTTCGACGGCGTTCTGAACCTCTTCACGTCGCTCGGCTACCGCGGTGAGGGGGGCGACCTGCAGATGCTGCGCGAGTTCCGGCGCGTGCTGCGCCCCGGCGGCGCCCTCGTGGTGGAGACCGTGCAGCGAGACCGGCTCGTGCGCATCTTCCAGGCGCGCCGCTGGGAGCCGCTCCCGGAGGGCGCGATCCTGCTCGAGGAGGCGCGGTTCGACCAGCTCGAGGGAATGAACCACACGTCGCACACCCTCGTCACCGCCGGCGGGGAGCGGCGCACGATCGAGTACGCGCTCCGCGTCTACACGCCCGGCGAGGTAGCCGGCCTCGCGCGGCAGGCCGGCTTCGAGCGGGTCGCGGCCTACGGCGGCTGGAGCGGCGAGCCGCTGACGACCGACTCGCGGCTCGTTCTGGTCGCTCGGGCATCGGACTAGACTCGCCTCCGTGCTCGACCCGGAGCCCTACCGCGAGCAATTCCCGATCCTCGCGGACACGACCTACCTGATCAACCACTCGCTGGGCGCCATGCCCGCGGCCGCGGAGGGCCGGCTGCTCGAGTACGCGCACTCGTGGGCGACGCGAGGGGTGCGTGCGTGGGGCGAGGGGTGGTGGGACCTGCCGCTCACCGTCGGAGACCAGGTCGGCAGGCTGATCGGCGCGCCGCCGGGGACGACCGTGATGCACCAGAACGTGACCGTCGCCGAAGCGGTCATCTGCTCGTGCTTCCGCTTCGACGGCAGCCGGCGCCGGGTCGTCTACGAGGAGGGCAACTTCCCCTCGGTTCGCTACCTCTACCAGGCTCAGGCAGGCCGTGGCGCGGAGATCGTCGTCGCGGCCGACGGGCCAGGAGTCGTCGAGGCGATCGACGAGCGGACGCTTCTCGTCCCCGTGACCCATGTCCTCTACGGGACCGGCGAGATCCAGGGCGTGGAGGCGATCGTCCGGCGGGCCCACGAGGTGGGCGCCCATGTCGTCCTCGATGCCTACCAGTCCGCCGGCACGGTCCCGCTCGACGTGACCGCCCTCGGGGTGGACTTCGCGGTCGGCGGGAGCGTCAAGTGGCTCTGCGGCGGCCCGGGGGCGGGCTGGCTCTACGTGCGCCC
>JACDAS010000190.1 GCA_013695295.1 Actinomycetota bacterium
GACGACCGCCAGCACCACACCCCAGAGCGACTCGGTCGCGACGAGCGGGGAGACGACGGTGACCCGGCCGCGGTAGTAGGCCTCGAAGAGGAGGAGGTAGGAGAGGCCGAAACAGACGCCGGCTGGGACGAACGGCAGGGCGTCGCGAACGCCGGCCCGCCGCTGCCCTCCCAGCCGCCAGAGGAGCGCGACGATGGTTCCCGAGAGCAGAGTGGCTGCGACGGCGGTTCCGGCGGGCACCGCATCGGATGCCTCCGACAAGGCGCGCACCAAGTTGTCGCGCGACGCGAAGAGGACCGCCGCGAGAACCGCGTACACGAGGCCCACGCGCCGGACGTGCCCGGGCCGACCGGTCTCGCCGACGAGCAGGACGCCCCCGGCGACCACCAGCACGGCACCACCGAGCAGCGGCGCGCTCGCGGGCTCGCCGAGGACGAGCACGGCGATCGCCACGGACACGAGCGGCGCGCTGCCGACGGCGACCGAGGTGCGCGAGGGACCCGCCTCGCGAACGGCCAGCGTGAAGAGGATCTGTGAGCCGCCGGGTGCGAGGATCCCCGCGAGGAAGAAGGGCCAGGTCCCAGCGACCTCGAGGTCGCCGCTGCCGGCGGCTCCGGCGGCGGCTCCAAAGACCGCGACCGTGAGGGCGGACGCAAGCGTCGCAACCGTGGCGAGCCGAGCGTCCGGAGTGCGCCTGAGCCCGAGGCGCAGCGCGACGGTCATCGCACCGAAGGAGGCCGCCGAGCCGCAGGCGAGGAGAACCGGGGTCACGACCTTGCGATCGTCGACGATCGTGGGCCGGCCCCGGAGTCATCGTGCGGTCGCGTTACTTTTTTCATGCGAAGGGCACAAGCCGATCACACCACCCGAAAAGGGGAGAACATGAAATTTGCTGCCTTGCTGGCCGTCGCCGCGATTGGCGCGACAGCCGCCGGGGTGAACCAGGCCGCCGCTGCGGAGCCGGGCTTCCTGACCAACCAGCCGTCGATGATGACGGCGCTCGCACCGGGCTCCTTCGTCCGGCCGCTGATCTCCGTCGGCGAGACCGTCGGGAGCTACCGCTTCGAGGCGATCCCGGACGGCATCGCGCTTTCGCCCGGGCGCGAGGGCACGGTCGACGTCTGGGTGAACCACGAGACCTCGACCGTCCCGTTCCCGTACGTTCCGGCAGCGCCGACTGCGGCCAACTCCCAGAACGACTTCGACAACTCCCAGCTCAGCCACCTGGTGCTGAACCGGAGCACCGGGGGCATTCTGCAGGGGTCGTACGCGATCCCGAGCAGCGCCAACTACCAGCGCTTCTGCTCGAACTTCCTCGCCGGGCCGGAGCAGGGCTTCGACCGGCCGCTCATCTTCACGAACGAGGAGGCGGACGACTTCGTCAACCGCACCGGGACCGCCTGGCCTGCAGGGCCCGGCGCCGAGCAGGCCGGCCTCGTCGTCGCCCACGATCCCCAGACCGGCCAGTCCAGGCCGATCTACGGGCTGGGGCGGATGAACCACGAGAACACGATTGCGGTCCCCGGCTACGGCCGCCCCGTGCTGCTCACCGCCGACGACACCTTCAGCGCGCCGGCGTCGCAGCTGTACCTGTACGCCGCGCTCAGCCGTGACGCCGTCTGGAACGACCAGGGGCGCCTGTGGGCGTTCGTGTCAGACGTTCCGACGGTCAACGACTACGGCGACCTCTCGGGGGTGGCGAGCGTCCCGGGGCGCTTCATCCCGGTTCCGGACGCGATCGCCGACGGAGGCCAGACGGGCCTCGAGAACTGGTCGAACGCGAACAACGTCTTCCAGTTCATCCGGGTCGAGGATCTCGCCTACGACCGCAACCGCCCGAACGTCGTCTACTTCGCCGACACCGGCGAGCCGCGGGCGCTGCCCGATCCCACCACGGGCCGCCTGCGGCGCGGACCGAGCGGCACGCAGGGCCCGTACATGAACGGGCGCGTCTTCAAGCTCGTGCTGAGCCCGACCAACCCGACGGTCGTGACGAGCCTCTCGATTCTCATCGACGGCGACACGGGCGGCTACAACAACCCGGCTGCCCTCCACCAGCCCGACAACGTGGAGACCACGAAGACGAGCGTCCTCGTCACCGAGGATCCCGGCTCGCACAACCAGTACAGCCCGGGCGCGGGCCCGAACTCGCGCCTCTGGCGCTACAACCTGGGTACGACCGGGTTCGCGCCGGTCGCGATGGTCGATCAATCGGCCGACCCGTCGGCGAGGGCGGGCGCGTGGGAGGTCTCGGGCATCGTGGACGCCTCGTCGGTGTTCGGTGCTGGCACCTTCCTCCTCGACGTCCAGGCGCACACGATCTTCGTCCAGACGGCTCCGGGCCCCGACCTCCGGCCGCCGCCGGGACCGGACTGGCTCTACAAGCGCGAGGCCGGTCAGCTGCTCGGGATGCGGATTCCGGGCGCGTAGCCTCTCTCCGTGTGGCGGGCTGCCCCCGGGGTGGCCCGCCGCCCGGAGCCTGCTCCACTCGCCGCGCGGCTTTGCCGGGCGCTCGGCAGCGGGGTGCCGGCGGGCTGACGTCCGCTGATCGCGGCTCCGGCACCAGCGGAGCGTCACCGCGCTGGTGAAGCCCGATCCGAGCCGCTCCTGAGGGCAGATCTGCAGGTTTCTACCTCTGACACACCTCCGAGGTACCTCCGAGGTACCTCCGAGGTGGGGTTGCCCCGAGGTGGGGTTGCCCGGTTGACTCGCGGCCGGCGCCTTAGTAGCGTCGTCCGCGATGGCCTCCCTCCTGCCCTGGCCGGTTGTCCGCCGCGGTGCGCAGGGGCACCCGGTCCGCACGCTCCAGCACCTGCTCCGCGGCCGCGGCCAAAGCGTGTCGGTCGACGGGAGCTTCGGCCCCCGGACGGAGGCGGCGGTCCGGGCCGTGCAGCAGGCCCGCGGACTCTCCGTGGACGGCATCGTGGGTCCCCAGACCTGGCAGGCGCTGACCCAGCAGGTGCGACGCGGCAGCACCGGCGACGCGGTCCGCGGCGTCCAGGAGGAGTTCCAGTTCCGGAACCTCTCGGGCGATCCGAGCCAGGGCCCGCAGATCGACGGGATCTTCGGCCCGCAGACCGAGCAGGCCGTGCGCGGCTTTCAGCAGGCCGTAGGGATCGGAGCAGACGGCATCGTCGGCCCGCTGACCTGGCGGGCGCTCGTCAGCGGGATGCTGGCGGGCTAGGAACTCGTTTCGAGATGAAGCACTGGGGTGCCCAGCGCACCCCGTCGGCGAGTCTCTTAGGGCCTCCTCACCAATGGAGCTTCACCGCGCTGGTGAAGCCCGAGCCGAGCCGGTTCTGGAGGGAGATGTGCAGGAGGCCCAGGTGCTCGAGCTGGCGAGCCCAGCGGAGCGTTCCGACGTCGATCGGCCGGAGCCCGCCGCCCTCGACGAGCGCGGCGACCTTCCCCTTCGCCTCCTCGTCGTCACCGGCGATCAGGACATCCAGCTTCTGCCCCGCGGTCTCGCCGCCGGCGAGAGTCTTGGCGAACGTCGTGTTGAACGCCTTGACCACGGACGAGTCGGGGAGACGCTCGGCGAGCTCCTCGGCGGCCGAGCTGTCGGCGGGAGTCACGAGCCGGTCGAAGGTCTCGAAGTCGACCGGGTTCGAGATGTCGACGACCGTCTTGCCGCGGAGCTGCGGGCCGTACTGGGCGACGGCCTGCTCCTGAGCGGGGTAGTAGAGCGCGAGCACGACGACGTCGCCTCCGACCTCGGCGCCCGACGCGAGCGCGGTCGCCGACCCGCCTCCGCCCGTGCCGTTCAGCTCGTCCGCGAGGGCGCGAGCGTCTTCGGGATTGCGGTCGATCAGCTCGACGTCGTTCCCGCCCGCAACCGCGCGCAAGCCGATGCCGCGGCCCATGTTCCCTGCCCCGATGATCGTGACCTTCAAGGTGTCTCCCTTTCTCGTGAGCCTCGTCCGCAGGGTAGTCGCGATCGGTCAGCCCACGCCGAGACGAGATCCCGGTGCGCTCGCCCTCAGTTGACGAGCTTCCGCGTCATCGCGCGGATCGCGATCCGCCAGGTGAGGAGGCCGAAGGCGACGAGCGCGCCGACCCGCCCGAGGTCGCTCCAGCCCTCGAAGCCGAACGCGGCGTGGCGAACGAGCTCGACGCAGTGGTGGAGGGGGTTGAAGTTGCCGGCGACCTGCGCCCACCGCGGGAGCCCGCTGAGTGGGAAGAACGTTCCCGCGACGAGGAAGAGCGGCGTCAGCACCGCGCTGATCACGTAGCTGAAGTTCTCGATCGACGAGGCAAACCCGGCGATGGAGATCCCGAAGCAGGCCCACCCGAAGCCCGCGAGGAAGGCGATCCCCGGCACGGCGAGCATGCCCCACGCCGGGTCGAGCCCGAACACGAGCGCGACGAGCAGCGGCACGCAGCCGTAGACCCCGGCCCGGGTCGCGATCCACAGCGCCTCGGCGGTGACGAGCTCCTCGGTGTCGACCGGGGCCGCGAGGATCGCGTCGTAGGTCCGCTGGAACTGGTACTTGATGAAGGTGCCGAACATGGCCGGGAAGGCGCTCGAGAAGAGAACCGCGGTTGCGACCGTCCCGGTCCCGACGAACTCCACGTAGTCGTAGCCGCCGACCTTGCTCACGAGCGAGCCGAAGCCGAAGCCGAAGGCGAGAAGGTAGAAGGTTGGCTCGACCGTCGACGAGAAGGTGGTCGAGCGCCAGTAGGACGAGAAGTTCACGACCTCGCGTACGAGGACGCCCGTCAGCGCGGGTCGCTCCAGCCGGCCCAGGCGACGCTCGCGCGGAGCCTCCCGCTCGAGCATCAGGCGATCTCCTCCCCGGTCAGGAGCACGAAGACGTCCTCGAGGTTCGTCGGTCGCCGCTCCCCCTCCGGTGCCCGGCCATCCGCGGCCTCGACTCCGAGCACGGAGACGCTCGTCCCGGTGCGTCTCGTGCTGAGGCCGGCCGTCACTGCCGCCGCCTCGACCTCGGCGAGCCGCGCGGGCGGGCCGTAGACCTCGACCGCTTCCCGGCCCGCGTGCTCGGCGACGAGCTGCGCCGGTGGCCCGGCTGCGACCGCGCTCCCGTGGGCCATGATCAGCACCGTGTCCGCCAGCCGCTGAGCCTCCTCGATGTAGTGCGTCGACATCAGGATCGTCGTCCCCTCGGCACGCAGGGCGTCGATCAGCGCCCAGAGCTCCTGGCGGACCTGCGGGTCGAGTCCGACCGTCGGTCTCGATCCCCAGGTGCGCCAGGAGCTCTGGGCGCTGATCGACGCTCTGCGTGCCGAGGGCACCACCATCCTGATGTCGACCCACTACATCGAGGAGGCGGAGCGCCTCGCCGACGCGGTGCTGATCATGGCGCACGGCAGCGCCGTCGCGGCCGGCCGGCCGCAGAAGCTCGTCGCAGAGTACGCC
>JACDAS010000133.1 GCA_013695295.1 Actinomycetota bacterium
CACGCTTGTCGAACTGGGAGTTGACGACGAGCATGCGCCCCCGGGCGATCGCGATCGTCGTCGGGAACGCGAGCGAGGGGTGCGTGCTTCGGGACACGACCTCGCCGCTCGAAAGGTCTCCCGAGAGGCGGAGCTTCGCGATGTCCGGCCGTGCCACGGCGTAGAGCGTCCGTCCCCGTGGCGACGATCCCGTTCAGGTTGAAGCCAGCCTGGTACACGAGCGGCGTGCCGGTGAAGGAGAGCCAGGGCTCGAGAGTGCCCTGAGGGCCGCTACGGATCGCTTCGGCGGGAATCCGGTACAGCACCGGGCGCAGCGAGTCGGTGACGAAGACGTCGCCGTTCTTCCCGATCACCAGGTCGTTGAGGAACTGCGCGCCCGCGAAGCCGCTCGTGAACCTCCGCACCAGCGTCCCCGAGGCCGTGTCGTAGACGAAGACGAGCCCGGTGCCACCGCCGGCCACGATCAGGCGCCCTCGGCGATCGACCTTCATGCCGATCGCCGTCGTTCGCCCGTCGGTGCCGCCCGGGAGGAACACGGTCGTCGTGCGGCGGTTCAGGTCACCGCGGAAGATGGTCCCGTCGGTCGTGCTGCCGACGTAGAAACGGTCCGTCCCTTTCTGATAGGCGATTCCCTCGGGGAAGACCGCGGCGCCCGGCAGGACGTAGCTCGACGGTTTCGGCGCGCTCGCGCCGACGGCTGCGAGCAGTCCTGCGGCAAGCGCGACGATCAGGCACGACAACGTCTTCATGGCGACCTCTCTGGAGGGGTTCTCTCGTACCAGGGTGCGCGGCGTACCCGGTCCGGATTCCTACCGCCCCGCGCGTACCGGACCGCGGAGACGCCGTGAGCCGTCGAGGCGAACCTCCTCCAGCCAGAAGCGCCCGGAGCCGAGCCGGGCCCGGAACGCGTACGCGTACCCTCCTGCCGGCCTGCCCACGAGTCCGCTCGCGGCGACGAGAGCGCGGTTCAGCCGCACCCTTCTGCCGGCCCGCTCGCCATAGACGTGGAAGCCGAGCACGCCCGCCTCGCTCGCCGTCCGCCAGCGCAGCAGGACGCCCGAGCCCGCTCTCCGCGCGCTGAAGGAGTCGATCGTGACGGCGGTGGGGCTCCCTGGGCAGACAACCGGCACCGCAGCGAGCGCGTCGGCCTGCTGCGGAGTCGGGTTGCCGAGCGACACGAGCTGCTGCGAGAGGGGCGCGCCGGCGGGGGTCTGGTTCACGGTCGGCGTGGTGGTGACCGAGGCGTCTGCGTCCGCGCCCGGAAGGAGGCCCTTGAAGTAGAGGAGCGCGGCCCGCTGCTGCCACCAGCGGTCGTAGAAGTAGGCGTGGTTTCCCTGCTGGATCAGGTAGGTCCGCTGGAGCGGCTTGCCGCCCTCGTAGCCGGCCATCATCGTCGCGTGGAACGGCTCCACGAGCGGGTCGTCCTGCGAGTAGAAGGTGAGGAGCGGCACCGAGATCCCCTGCTGGGCGCGGTAGCCCTTGAGCTGGCCGAGGATCGCGGCCGGCGTCGTCCCGTACAGCTCGCCGGCGTCGACGAGCACCTCGCAGGGCTCGTCGTACTTGCCACCGGCCCCGTACGGGGGCACGACGAGCGCGACGAGCGCGTTCGTCGCCGGGTACGTGCAGCTCGGCGGCTGGCAGCCCGGCGGCTCGGCCGTCGAGTAGATCTGAGCATTCTGGTCTCCGGGGCCGCTGAAGGCGAGCCCCGCGCCGAAGACCTGGCCGAGGGGGTCGAGGGCCATCGCGAGCACCGTGTCCTGGGCTCCGAGGCTGAAGCCGAAGACGCCGACCGAGGTGACACCCGGCTGGCTCTTCAGGAACTGGCCCGCCGCCAGGACGTCGGTCGACTCCTTCCAGCCGAAGCTCTGGCGCCAGGCCGGGTAGCCGTCCCCGTTCGCGTACTCGTCCTTGAAGTCGCGCTGATCCGAGGCGAGCACGTTGTAGCCGTTCGCGTAGAGCATCGCCGCCCAGCGGATCACGGACTCCTTGCCGTTCGTGTTGAAGCCGTGGACGACCACGACCCCGGGGTGGAACCCGGGGTGGAGGGCTAGGCGTGCGCGGAGCGGAGCGCCGTCGCCCGAGAAGTAGCGGACGTACCGGAACGTCGCGGGCCAGTCCGGGTGGTCGGGGTTGCCGGGAACGGAGCCGGTCGTGTAGTCCTGGGCGGGAAGCGTGTTCGGCACGACCGCGGGGGCGAAGGCCGAGTCGGTCCCGACGGGGACGTAGGCGGGCTGGTAGGGCTCCGCCACGATCTGCGCCAGCACCTCCTCGTACGTGGCGGCGGGCGCGCCTGCGCTGGCGACGAGAGCCGCGACCGTCGCGACGAGCGAGAACCTGACGAGTAGCTTGAGCACCTGACCCTCCCCGATCGACGCTTGACACCCGTTCTCCGGGCCCAGTAGCTTATACCTGAATCACCTCTCAGGTAACCGATCAGGAGGGCGAGATGAAGCGAGGCCGATGGAAGAGCGTGCTGGCCGCGTCCGTGCTGGCAGCAGTGCTCGCGAGCGTCGCGGCGACAGCCTCGAGCGCCGGGCGTCCCACGGGTGTGGCGGCGTCGAAGAACCACACCGTCAAGGTCGGGGTCATCTACTCGAGGAGCGGACTTCTGAGCGCCTACGGCGCCGAGTACATCCAGGGTCTGCGGCTCGGGCTGCGCTACGTCACGAAGGGCACCAACACGGTCAAAGGCCACAAGATCGAATTCACGCTCGTCGACGACGCGGGCGATCCTGCCAAGGCCGTCTCGGCGGCCAAGGACCTGATCGGCCAGGGGTACAAGATCATCGCCGGCACCGTCTCGTCGGGCGTCGCGCTCCAGCTGGCCCCGCTCGCTCAGCAGAACAAGGTCCTCTACATCTCGGGCCCCGCCGCCTCCGACGCGATCACCGGCCTCAACCGGAACACGTTCCGCTCGGGCCGGCAGACCTACCAGGACGTGCTCACCGCAGCCTCGTTCCTCGGCAAGGACGTCGGCCGCAAGATCGTCGTCTTCGCCCAGGACACGGCGTTCGGCCAGGGGAACTTCGTCGCCGTCAACGCGGTGCTCGGAGGCAAGGGCCACACCGTCAGCCGGACGCTCGTACCGCTTTCGGCGACCGACTTCACGCCGTTCGCGCAGCAGGTGAAGAACGCGAGGCCGGACCTCCTCTTCGTCGCCTGGGCAGGGACGACGGCGCCGGCGATGTGGCGCGCGCTCGACCAGCAGGGCGTGTTCGATGCGACCAAGGTTGTGACCGGTCTCGCCGAGCGGGCGACCTGGACGACCTTCGGCGATGCAGCCACCAAGATCCAGTTCCTGTCGCACTACGTCTACACGGCCCCGAAGAACCCGGTCAACGACTGGCTCGTGAAGACGATGCGCAGGTCGGGTCGAGGCCAGCTTCCGGACCTGTTCACGCCGGACGGCTTCGCGGCGGCGCAGATGATCGCCCGCGCGGTCGACCAGGGCGGCGGCAACGACGTGGACAAGATGATCTCCGCGCTCGAGGGCTGGCAGTTCCTGGCGCCGAAGGGCAAGCAGCGGATTCGCCCCCAGGATCACGCGATGACGCAGCCGATGTTCCAGGTCAGGCTGCAGAAGAGCGGCTCGCGGTTCGTCCCGGTCGTCCTCAAGACGGTCTCGGCGGGGAACACGCAGCCGCCCTTGAGGAACTTCCCGTAGACCGAGGGTCTCGGACCGACGTGTCCGTCCTCCCCTCGATCCTCGCGACGAGGCACCTCGGGCTCGACATCGGTGGCGCAACCATCGTCACCGATGTCTCGCTCGAGGTGCGCGAGGGTGAGTTCCTCGGCATCATCGGCCCGAACGGGGCCGGCAAGACGTCGCTCTTCAACCTTCTGAGCGGGCTCTACCGGCCGACCGCTGGCACGGTCTCGCTCGACGGCCGGGACATCACGCACGACGCCCCGTACCGCAGGACGCAGGCCGGCCTCGGCCGGACGTTCCAGATCTCGAGCGTGTTCCCCCGCCTCTCCGCGCTCGAGAACGTCCGGCTCGCGGCCGAGGCGAAGCTCGGAGGCATGCTCCGCTTCTGGCGGCAGGCGTCGCACGTCCGCACCGCGGTGGACCGGGCCCGCTGGGCGCTCGGGCGCGTGGGCCTCGGCGCCAGTGAGCAGGTCGCCGCGGGCTCGCTCGCCCACGGAGACAAGCGGAAGCTCGAGCTGGCGATGCTGCTCGCGCTCGACCCGCGGGTAATCCTCCTCGACGAGCCGATGGCCGGGGTCAGCACCGCCGACGTCCCCCAGCTCGCGGAGGTGATCAAGGCGGTGCAGATCGAGGAGCGAAAGACGGTGCTGATGGTCGAGCACCACATCGAGGTCGTGACCGGGCTCGCCGAGCGGATCGCGGTCATGCACCACGGGGCGCTCCTCGCCTGCGACACGCCCGCGAAGGTGATGGAGAACGAGACCGTCCAGGCCGCCTACGTGGGCGACGCGCTGTGAGCGCGCTCGAGCCCGAGCGCAGGACACTCCTCGCCGTCGACGATCTCCACGTCCACCTGGGCGCCTCGCACGTGCTCCAGGGGGTCTCCTTCGCGGTCGCCGAGGGCGGCGTCACCGCGCTCCTGGGCCGGAACGGCGTCGGCAAGACGACGACGCTGCGGGCGATCATGGGCCTCTCGCCGCGGCGCGGCCGGGTGACGCTCGCGGGCGAGGAGATCGCGAAGCTGCCCACGCACCGGATCGTGCGGCGCGGCGTCGGCTACGTGCCGGAGGACCGGGACGTCTTCGCCGGGCTCACCGTCGAGGAGAACCTGCGGCTGGCCGAGCGGAACGGCACGGCGCGCTACGACCTCGTGTACGGCCTCTTCCCCGAGTTGCGCGAGCGAGCCGGCCAGCGCGCCGGGACGCTTTCCGGCGGCCAGCAGCAGATGGTCGCGATCGCCAGGGCGCTGCTGAACGAGAACCGGCTGCTGCTGATCGACGAGCCGACCAAGGGCCTCGCCCCGCTCCTCGTCACGGAGGTCGCGCGCGTGCTCGAGCAGGCGAGCGAGCTGGCGACGATCCTGCTCGTGGAGCAGAATCTCGGCGTCGTCCATCGGCTCGCCCGCGACGCGATCGTGGTCGACCAGGGGCGCGTCGTCCACACCGGGCCCGCAAGGCCGCTGCTCGAGGACCCCGCGCTCGTCCGTCGCTTCCTGGGCGTGTCGGGAGCTGCGGTGTGAGTACCTTCGTGCTCCTGACCATCACCGGGCTCGGGCTCGGCGCGATGTACTTCCTGATCGCCTCGGGGCTCTCGCTCATCT
Source organism: Actinomycetota bacterium (assembly GCA_013695295.1). Lineage (GTDB taxonomy): Bacteria > Actinomycetota > Thermoleophilia > Gaiellales > Gaiellaceae > JACDAS01. Next base: position 5,250 of record JACDAS010000133.1, read on the forward strand.
ACGGCCTGATGGGCGTGCTCAACTTCGCCCACGGCGCCTTCCTGACGGTTGGCGCCTACTCGAGCTGGTGGCTGTCCACCCAGCTCGGCGGGGTCGGCTCGGACGTCCTGCGCTTCCTGCTCAGCGCCGCCTTCGGGCTCCTCGTCGGAGCGGTTGTCGCCGCCCTCGTCGAGCTCGTGCTGATCCGGCCCCTCTACCAGCGTCACATCGAGCAGGTGCTCGTCACCGTCGGCCTGTCGCTGGCGATGGTCGCGTGGGTGCAGGCGACCTGGGGCCCGACCGAGCGTGTCTACGAGGCACCGAGTTGGCTCGCGCGGACGACCGAGGTCTTCGGCGCCCGCGTCCCGAACGACCGCTTCGTCGAGATCGGTGTCGCCGCCGTCGTCCTGGTCGGCATCGTCGCCTTCCTGCGTTACACCCGCTACGGCCTGATCATCCGCGCCGGCGTCGAGAACCGGGCCATGGTGACGGCGCTCGGGATCGACGTCCGGCGGGCCTTCACGCTCGTCTTCGCGATCGGCGGCCTCGCGGCCGCGCTCGCCGGCGTCCTCTCGGGCGTCTACTTCGGCGGCTCGATCGATCCCGACCGGGGGACGTCGCTGTTGATCTTCGCCTTCATCGTCGTCGTCATCGGCGGCCTCGGCTCGATCATGGGCTCCGCCGTGGCAGCCGTCCTCGTCGGGCTGGTCCAGCAGTACGCGAACTACTACGGCTCCGAGTATCTCGACTTCTCCGTGCTCGGCGACCTGTCGGTCGTCCTCATGCTCGCGATCACGCTGCTCGTGCGGCCGAGCGGGCTGGCCGGGAAGTGGTCGGTGGCGCATTGAGGCTCGCCCTTCGCCTCGGCCTTGCGGCGGCGGCCTTCGGCCTGCTCGCCGTCGTGCCCCAGTTCTCGATCGACACGCACGGCGTCTTCTCGTCGGAGCTGAACAGCCCCGGCACGCTGCAGGTGCTGGCGCTGATGCTTGTCTTCGGGGCGGTCGCGCTCACCTACGACCTGCTCTTCGGCTTCACGGGGCTGCTCTCGTTCGGCCACGCCCTCTACTTCGCGGTCGGCGTCTACCTGACCGCGATCGCGACGACGAGGTGGGACTGGACCCTCTGGCAGGCGCTACTCTTCACCGCCGCCGTTGCCCTCCTCGTCCCGCTCTTGCTCGGGGCCGTGAGTCTCAGGGTCGGCGGGATCGCCTTCGCGATGGTGACGCTGGCCTTCGCCGAGGCGGGCTCGAAGCTGGTCAACCAGAACCCGCGTGGCTGGACGGGTGGGGAGGAGGGGACCGCGGTCGGAAACCTGCCGGACGCACTCGTCGGCGTCCTCAACACGAAGCATCTCTACTGGATCGCGCTGGGCTATCTGATCTTCGTCTTCGTCGCCGTCAACTGGGTCGTCGACTCGTCGCCGGGCCGCGTGTGGCAGGCGATCCGCGAGAACGAGCAGCGGGTCGAGGTCCTGGGGCTGCAGCCGTTCCGCTTCAAGCTGATGGTGTTCGTCATCTCCTCCTTCCTCGCCACGGCCGGCGGCGTCGTCTACGCGCTCCTGATCGGCAGCGCGGGCCCGAGAGTCACGACCCCGGCCTTCACGCTCGCGCTGCTGTTGATGGTCGTGATCGGCGGCACGGGCACGCGCTGGGGCGCGATCCTGGGCGGGGCGCTCTACACGTTCCTGGACTACCGGCTCGTCGAGTGGTCGGACAAGGCCTTCATCCGCGAGTCGCCGGACCTCATCCGGCAGCCGCTCTCGGAGCCGCTGTTCGTGCTCGGCACGCTCTTCATCCTGCTCGTGTTCTTTCTGCCGGGCGGCCTCGCCGGTCTGACGTTGCCGGGCGGCCGGCGGCGCGGGCTGCGCCTGCTCGAGCAGAGCGTGCGCACGGAGCCGACGACCGGCACGGTCGAGGACGAGGCCGACCCGGGAGTGGAGGCGCGCACATGAGCGTCGCGACGGAGGCGGTGAACGGCGAGGTTCGCCTCGCGTACGAGGTGCGCGGCACCGGGCCTCCGCTCCTGCTGGTGCACGGCCTCGGCTATGCACGGTGGGGGTGGGAGCCGGTCGCCGACGCCCTCGCGGAGCGCTTCACCACCATCCTCTTCGACAACAGGGGCGTGGGGGAGAGCGACGTGCCGCCGGGCCCCTACACGGCGCGAATGATGGCGGAGGACGCGATCGCGATCCTCGACGACGCCGGCCTCGACCGTATTCACGTACTCGGCACGAGCCTGGGCGGCATGGTCGCGCAGGAGCTCGTGCTCGGATGGCCCGAGCGCGTCGACCGGTTGGTGCTCGCGTGCACGACGCCGGGCGGGCCGGCCGCTCACCCGATGCCGCGCCAGACCGTGCTGCTGCTCGGCCGGGTGATGCTGATGTCGCGCAACAAGGGGCTCCGGCTGCTGGTCGAGAACGCGCTCGCGCCCGGCGCCGGACGTCCCGAGCTCGTCGAGCGGATCCTCGCCCACCGGCTGAGCTCGCCGTTCGATCCGGCCGGCTGGCAGGCTCAGGCCGCGGCCGGTGTCGCCTTCGACGCGCTCGAGCGGCTCGACGCGATCTCGGCGCCGACGCTGGTCCTGCAGGGCACCGCCGACGTCGTCGTCGACCCCCGGAACGCGGAGCTGCTCGCGCGGCGGATCGCGGGCGCGCGGCTCGAGTTCTTCCCGGAGGGCGGCCACCTTTTCTTCTGGGAGGACCCGCAGCGCTTCGTCCAGGTCGTCGGCGAGTTCCTGTCGGAGGCGTCGTGACGGGCTCGCTCACCCTGGGCCGGTGGCTCGTGGACCGCGCCCGCGCGACCCCGCGGCGGATAGCCATCGAGCACGAGGGCCGCGAGGTGACCTACGGCGACCTCGAGGCCGCGTCGGAGCGCTATCGCGGCGAGTGGCTCGACCGCGGCTTGCGCCAGGGCGACCGCGTGGCGACGCTGACCGGGAACTCGCCGGAGCACGTCGCCGTCTTCTTCGCCTGCGCCAAGGCCGGCCTCGTCCTGACCCCGCTCAACTGGCGCCTCGCGCCAGCGGAGCTGGAGTACCAGCTCGGCGACGCCGATCCGGGCCTCTTCCTCGTCGAGGACGAGTACGCCGGGCTCGCCGCCGCCGCAGGCCCTCCGTTCGAGCGGCTCGAATGGCCAGGTCCCGGTGCCAGGCACGGGGACCTGGCCGCCGCCGACACCGTGTCCGGAATGGGCGTGGCCGACGACGACCCGCTGCTACTCGTCTACACCTCCGGCACGACCGGCAAGCCGAAGGGGGCGCTGCTGACGCACGCGAACTGCTTCTGGACGAACCTCGGTTTCGATCTTGCGACCGGCGTGTCGAGTGACGACGTCGTCCTCCAGGTGCTGCCGCAGTTTCACTGCGGTGGCTGGAACGTGCAGCCGCTCCTGGCCTGGTGGAAGGGCGCGACGGTCGTGCTCGAGCGGGGCTTCGACGCCGTGCGCTGCCTGGAGCTGATCGAGCGGAGAGGCGTGACGACGATGATGGGCGTCCCTGCGGTCTACCTCTTCCTGGCCCAAGAGCCCTGCTTCGACTCCGCCGACCTGTCCAGCCTGCGCCGCGCGGTCGTCGGGGGTGCCCCCATGCCCGAGTCGCTGCTCGCAAGGTGGCACGACCGCGGGGTCGCCGTCGTCCAGGGGTACGGGCTGACGGAGGCGGCGCCGAACGTCCTCTGCCTGCCGCCGGAGGACGCGCTCCGGAAGCGCGGCTTTGCCGGCAAGCCCTACCCATACGTCGAGGTCGCCCTCCGCGACCCGTCCTCGGGTGCGCTCCTCGACGGGCCGGGCGAGGGCGAGCTCGTCGTCCGCGGCCCCAACGTCTTTGCCGGGTACTGGAAGAATCCGCAGGCGACGGCGGCCGCGTTCGCCGACGGTTGGCTGCTGACGGGTGACGTCGCCGAGCGGGACGGGGAGGGCGATTACCGGATCTGCAGCCGGGTCAAGGACATGTACATCTCGGGCGGCGAGAACGTGTACCCGGCCGAGGTGGAGGCGGTGCTGCACGAGCATGCGGCGGTGGCCGAGGCGGCGGTGGTCGGCGTCGAGGACGAGCGCTGGGGCGAGGTCGGGGTCGCGGCCGTGGTGCTCGCGGAGGACGCGGCTGCGACGGCCGGGGAGATCCTCGACCACTGCCGCGCCAGGCTTGCGAGATACAAGGTGCCGCGCGAGGTCCGCTTCGTCGACGAGCTGCCGCGCTCGGCCCTCGACAAGGTGCAGAAGGACGAGCTTCGGACCCTGCTGGAGCGGGAGCCCGCGAGATGACCGAGATCGTGCCGGTGCCGACCGGAGTAGGGGGTCGCACGCTGCGTAGTCGCGGCGCCCGCACGCGCGCCCGCCTGCTCGAGGCCTCCGAGAAAGTCTTCGGCGAGCTCGGCTACCACGATGCGTCGATCGTCAAGATCACCGAGGCGGCCGGGGTCGCTCAGGGCACCTTCTACCTCTACTTCGCGAGCAAGAAGAAGGTCTTCGACGAGCTCGTCAAGGATCTGAACCGCCGCGTGCGGCACGCGATGAAGGAGGCTTCGGTGCTAGGGGAGACGCGGGTCGAAGCCGAGCTGCTCGGCTTCCGCGCGTACTTCGCGTTCACCGCCGAGCACCCCGCGCTGTACCGGATCATCCGCCAGGCCGAGTTCGTCTCGCCCGAGATGCTCCGCTACCACTACGACCGCCTCTCGACCGGTTACGTCGCAGCGCTGCGCGCCGCGATGGGGAGCGGCGAGATCGGGAGCATCGACCCCGAGGTGACGGCCTGGGCGCTGATGGGCATGGGCGAGCTGCTGGGCATGCGCTGGATCCTCTGGGGAGACCGCGAGGAGATGCCTCAGGCGGTCCTCGACGAGGTCGCCCGGATCGTCTCGTGCCTCCTCGAGCCGCGCGCATGACGCGGGTCGGGGTGGCCGCCACCGCGTCCTACCTCCCCGACCGGTGGCTGACCGCGGCCGAGATCGGGGAGGCGAGCGGAATCCCGGAGCAGGTGCTCGTGGAGAAGTTCGGCCTGCGCGGCAAGCACATCGCGGCCGCCGACGAGCATGTGAGTGACCTCGCGGTGGCCGCCGGGGAACGCCTGCTCGCCGAGTACGGCGTCGAGCCGGCCTCGATCGACGTCGTCATGTACTTCGGCTCGATGTGGAAGGACTACCCCGTCTGGCAGGCGGCGCCCTGGATCGCGCACCGGCTCGGCTGCGCGAACGCCTACGCGATCGAGTACGACAACGTCTCCTGCGGGACCCCCGTCGCCCTGCGAATCGCGCGCGACCTGCTCGTCGCCGAGCCGGAGCTCCGCACCGTGCTCGCCGTCGCCGCCTGTCGCGAGTCGTACCTCCTCGACTACCGGAACGAGCGCTCGCGCTTCATGTTCAACTTCGGCGACGGAGCGGCCGCAGCCCTGCTGGTGGCGGACGGCGGCGCGAACGAGCTGCTCGGCTCGCACGGGATCACGGACGGGTCGCTCTCGCTTCAGGTCAAGGTGCCCTCGGGCGGCAGCGTCGACCCGGAGGGCCCGCACCGGTGGCTCGACGTCGCCGACCCGGCGGCGATGAAGGAGCGGCTCGACGAGGTCAGCCTGCCGAATTTCGTCGCCGTGGCGGAGCGGGCGCTCGAGCGCTCAGGGGCGGGTCTCGCGGACGTCTCCTACCTGTGCGGGATCCACATGAAGCGGTCGATGCACGACGCGCTCGTCGCGACGCTCGGCGTCGATCCCGCCAGGACTCACTACCTCGACGACACGGGCCACATGAGCGGCGTCGATCCACTGCTCGTCCTGGACCGAGCCGCGCGGGCCGGCGAGCTGCAGGACGGCGATCTCGTCCTGCTGCTCGCGGCCGGCACGGGCTACACCTGGGCCGCCAGCGTCGTGCGCTGGGGCCCGGTGCGCTGAAACCGTGTCGAAAGGCGCTCGCTTGCGACGCCGACCAGAAGAGGCCCGCCGGCTGTGCCGGCGAGCCGCTCAACCCGAGCCGCAAAGCGGCAGGCAGTCGGTCGCTCGGAAACGAGTGGTTACGAGACCTTGGGGGCCCGGGCGCCGAAGGCGTCGGCGACGCGGAGAGCGTACTCCTTCTGCAGCTCGAGCAGCTCGACTCCGAGGTCGAAGCCGGCCTCGATCGTGGACTTCATCACCGCGAGGGACTGCTTCTGGGTCTCGGTGGCGAGACCGGCGAACTCGTTCTTGGTGGCCATGTGAGGCTCCTTCGGGTCGGGTGTGAGTTGCGTAGTCTACCAAGCATCCTGCTTGGTATGTCAACGCGGGTCGGCGAGGCCCCGGTAGACCCGGAGCAGCGTCTCCTTCTGCTCGTCCGTCAGCCGGGCGTCCAG
>JACDAS010000187.1 GCA_013695295.1 Actinomycetota bacterium
AGGCGTGCGAGCTCTCGCGTGCTCGTCTCGCCAGGCTGGAGCGTCGCTACATGCCGGCCCCCTCGCAAGACGGTGATCCGGTCGGTGTGCGTGATCACCTCGTCGAGGTGATGCGTGATGAACACGACTGCAGTGCTCTCCGCGGCCATCGACCGCAGCCGAGGCAGTAGCTGCTCGGCCTCGAAGGGGGTCAGGCTCGCGGTCGGCTCGTCGAGGACAAGGACCTTCGCCTCCCGATACAGAGCACGGAGGATCTCCGCACGTTGCTGCTCTCCGACCGAGAGCCGCCAGACGGGCGTGGCAGGATCGACGTCGAGGCCGTAGCGCTCCGAGCACGCACGCAGCTGTTCGGTCATCGACGACACCGTCCGCCGCGTGAGCGCGACGCCGCCGCGCTCTCCGAGCAGGACGTTCTCTGCCACCGTGAGCGTCGGGACGAGCATGAAGTGCTGATGCACCATCCCCACCCCTCGCGCGACCGCATCGTGCGGGTCTCGCAGGCGTGCGGGCTCGCCGCCGAAGGAGATCGTGCCGGAGTCCGGCTGGTGGAGCCCGAAGAGGATGTTCATCAGGGTCGTCTTCCCCGCGCCGTTCTCGCCGAGGAGCCCGTGGATCTCCCCCGCGCGGACGTCGAAGTCGACGCCGTCGACCGCGGTCACGGCACCAAACCGCTTGACGATCCGGCTCATCGCCACCGCCGGGTACGTCCCTGTCCGCGAGACGGACGAGGCGACGGCTCCCTGCGCGCTCGCGATACCCGTCACCGGGATGCCCCCTCGTGCGCGGGTCTGATCGCGGGCGCCACTTCCGTGAGGAACCTGCGCACGACCTCCGCCGCGGAGCTTCCGGCGGGAGGTGCAGGAACGACAACCACCTGCGTGATCTCCGGGAACTCCTCGAGCAGCACAGCCAGCCTGTCCCGGCACTCCTCCGGTGTGCCGGCCAGGCCGAACCACTCGAGCGCCTCCGGCGGAAGGGTCGCGCCGGCCTCGCGAACCGCAGCGGCGGACGGAGTCCACCCATGCGTCGCCATGACCTCCGCGAATCGCTCGGGCATCACGAGGCCGAGGTCGTCGAGGATCGACCGGCTCGTGACCAGTGACGTCGCCACCATGGGACGGATGGCGTCGGTCGCGGTCGAAGGGTCGTCCGCGATGCTGCAGTAGAACCAGGCGGTCAGCGAGACCTCGTCCAGGCTCCGACCGGCGCGAGCGGCGCCCTGTTCGACCCGCTCGCATGCGTAGCGCCAGCCCTCGACGGTGGCGAGGTTGCCCACGATCGCTGCGTCGGCGACCTCGCCGGCGAGCTCGAGCATCCGTGGGCCGCGGGCGCCGAGGTAGATCGGCACCTCGGACCGCAGCGGCTCGAAGTCGAGCACCGCCTCCCGGGAGAAGATGACCGGCCCTTCCGTGGTGACCGTCTCCCCGCGAAGGAGCCGCCGGATGAGCACGATCGCCTCCCGCAGGGTCGCGACGGGGGCTGTTCGGTCCACGCCGAGCGCTCGGTGATTCGTGCCTCCTGCACCCAGCCCGAGCACGGCCCGGCCGCCCGTGATCTCGTCGAGGGTGGCGACCGCCGCGGCGAGGAGCGCAGGATGCCTGCTGTAGGGGTTCGTGACACCGGGCCCCAGTCGCACCCGCTGTGTGCCGAGCGCGATCGCCGTGAGCACGCTGAACAGGTCCTTCTGCAGCCGGTCGTCGTTCGCCCACACGAACGAGCACCCGAGCGCTTCGGCCTCCTGCGCCGTCGCCACGAGCTCCGAGACGGGCCCCTCGAGAGGCAGGCCGACACCCAGCGCGACCTCCCTCACGACACGGCACCCCCGAGGTCGAGCCGGAGGTCGAGGAAGCCGTCGACCCAGAGCCGCTGCCCGCCGTGGACGAGCACGGTCGTGTCCGGGGCCTCGATCACCGCGGGCCCGATCAGCTCGTTCCCCGGACGCAGCCGTTCGGCGTCGATCACGGTGACGTCCTCGCAGCGGCCGAGCTCGTGGAGGTACACGGGCCGCGACCCCTTCGCGGCGTGGGATGCGTCGGCTCCCTCCGACGGAAGAGGCTCGGGCTTCGGGACCGGAAGCCCCGCGGTCGCCTCGACGCTGAAGGTGAGCGCCTCGACACCCGCCTGCCGGTAGGCGGTGCCGCGCCCGTAGCGCTCCTCGTAGAGCTCCGTGAACCGTTCGATCACCCGATCGCCGCCGTCATCCGGATCGAGGTCCGCATCGGTGACGGGGATGCGAACGGCGTGCGCCTGTCCCTTGAACTGGAGCGCGACGAAACGCTGCAGCGTGAGGTTCCCGGTCGGGAGGCGCTCTTGGGCGAGCTCGCGCTGCAACGATTCCTCGAGCTCGCCGAAGCGTCGCCTCCAGCGCCCGAGGTCGAACGGCGCCCACATCGGGTCAGAGGCGACGGCAACTCGCTTCGCGTCGCTGACGCCGATGCCGAAGGCGGAGAACACAGCGGCCGCACTGGGCACGACGACGTGGCTGCTCCCGAGCTTCGACGCGTACGAGGCTGCATGCAGGCCACCGGCGCCCCCGTAGCAGAACACCGCGAAACGCGAGGGATCGAGGCCTCGCTCGACGGTGACCTTGCGAATCAGGTCTGCCATCTGCGAGTCCACGATGTCGATCACCGCCGCGGCCGCCGTCTCGGGGTCGCGACCGAGTGGCGATGCGATGCGGTCGAGGGCAGCGAGCGCGAGATCGCGGTCGATGCGCATCCTCCCGCCGAGGAAGTAGTCCGGGTCGAGACGACCGAGGACGAGGTTCGCGTCGGTGACGGTGGGCTCGACGCCACCCGTTCCGTAGCAGGCCGGTCCGGGGCGTGCACCCGCGCTACGCGGCCCGACCCGCAAGACGCCGGTCTCCGCCTCGATCCAGGCGATGCTTCCGCCACCTGCGCCGATCGAGGTCACGTCGATGATCGGCAGCGCGACCGGGTACTTGGCGAAGATCGGCGCCTGCGCGTAGGAGAGCTCGCCGTCAACGACGACGCCGACGTCGAAGCTCGTGCCGCCCACGTCCGTGGCGACCACTCGATCGAGACCGAGCTGCTCTGCGAGCGAGCGAGTGCCGAGCATGCCACCGGCGGGTCCGGACGAGAGGAGGGTGACACCTCTCTCCCTCGCCTCATCGATGGAGTAGACGCCGCCAGACGAG
>JACDAS010000193.1 GCA_013695295.1 Actinomycetota bacterium
GCTCTCGATGTTGTAGCCGACACCCCGCTTGCCGAACTTGCCGAAGGCCGAGAGGTCACGCCGGATCTGAGTGGCGTTGATGTTCGTGTAGTCCGAGATCTCCTGCGAGGAGATCCGCTCCTTGCCCGTCTTCTTCGCCTGCGTCAACACCTGCAGGTACCTGCTGAGTCGCGCAGCGACCCCGACCGTCAGACGATCCGCCACTCCAGCTCCTTGTGTCGAGGTTTGTGACAGCGCCCGATGATTGTGCCAGCGCCGAGCTCTGCGCCGCAGAGGACACTACCCGCCGGCGGCTCGAGGCTGACTTTGTGCCAGCACTTTGCGGATGAAGGCGTCACGCTGGACGTGGTAGACGAACGCGCGCTCGCCGTCGATCTCCACGACCGGCAGCCACTCGCGATAGCGCTCCTCGAGCGCCGGATCGCCGGTGATGTCGATCTCCTCCAACTCGAAGCCCACCTGACCCCGGAGCTCGTCCAAGAGCGCCCGGGCCCGTTCGCAGAGGTGGCAATCCCGAGCGTGGTAGAGCCGAACCTGCGGCGGTCGACGAGCCGAAGAGCTCACGCCAAACCAGGGGTCAGGCGTCGGAGCAGCCGCCTGCAGCCGCCGGCGGAGCCGGGCTCCGCCCGGCGGGAGCCGCACCGAGAAGGGGGCGAGACCGAGACAAGAAGGAGGGGGTTCACGGGGGAACCACGGGTTCCCCCATGCTGTTAGGGGTAGATCCCGCGCGTCGTCGTCGCCTCGGCGACCCGCTGCACGGCCAGGCCGTAGGCGGCCATCCGCATCCCCGTCCCACGCTCCTCGTTCAGCTTCCAGGTGGCGTCGAACGCGCGCGTGATGATGTCGTCGAGCCGCTGGTTGACCTCCTCCTCCTTCCAGAAGTACTCCTGGAGGCCCTGCACCCACTCGAAGTAGGAGACGACGACTCCACCGGCGTTGGCGAGGATGTCCGGGAGGATCAGGACGCCACGATCCTCGAGGATCTCGTCGGCGCCCGGGGTCACCGGGCCGTTCGCCCCCTCGCAGATCACCTTCGCCCGGACCCGGTCGGCGTTGTCGGCGGTGATCACCTGCTCCAGGGCGCAGGGGGCGAGGATCTCGCATTCGAGCAGCAGCAACTCCTCGTTCGAGATCGCCTCCGCGGCTCGGAAACCCTCCAGCGCACCCGTCTCCTGCTTGTGCGCCAGCACGGCCTTCATGTCGAGCCCGCTGGAGTTGTGGAGCCCGCCGCCGGAGTCCGACACGGCGATCACCAACGCGCCGTCCTCGGCGAGGAACTTCGCGAGGTAGCTGCCGACGTTGCCGAAGCCCTGAACCACCACCCGCGCCCCCTCGAGCGCGAACTCGCCCTTCGCGACGACGTCGCGGATGCAGTAGAGCGATCCGCGGGCGGTCGCCTCCTCGCGGCCCAGCGATCCGCCGATCGTCAGCGGCTTGCCCGTCACGACGCCGAGCACCGAGTGGCCCTTGTTCATCGAGTAGGTGTCGAAGATCCAGGCCATCACGGCCGCTGTCGTGCCGACGTCCGGAGCCGGGATGTCCTTCTCGGGGCCGATCTCGTTGATGATCTCCGTCGTGAAGCGCCGGGTCAGGCGCTCGAGCTCGCCCCGCGAGAGCCGTTTCGGGTCGCAGACGACCCCGCCCTTCGCTCCGCCGAACGGGATCCCCATCAGGGCGCACTTCCAGGTCATCCACATCGCGAGCGCCTTCACCTCGTCGAGCGTGACGTCCGGGTGGTAGCGGATCCCACCTTTCGAGGGGCCGCGCGCGATGTTGTGGGTCACGCGGTAACCCTGGAAGACGCGCACCGAGCCGTCGTCCATGCCGACGGGCACCGAGACGCCGACCGACTTCTTGCACTCCTGGAGGACGTTGACCAGATTCGCGTCGATCTGGAACGTCTCCGCAACGCGGCGGAGCTGGTCGCGCGCGATCTCGAACGGATTCTCGCGTAGGTGGGAGGCTGGCGCTTCGACGGTCGTCACTCGACGCTCCTTTGCTCGGCTTGAGAACTCGTTTCAGAACGAAGCACTGAGCCGCCGTGGCACGCGTCGGCGAGTCGTCATTCTGAAACGAGCTGTCAGATCGCGGCGAGTATAGAGCGCTACTTGACGCTGAACCGCAGCGCCCGCCGGGTCGCCGAGCCGCCGGCGGTGGGGAACGCGACGAGCCGGAGCCTGTAGCGCCCGGGTGGCAGCGTCTTGCCCTGCGGATCGCGCCCTGTCAGACCGAACAGGTACCGGCCGGGCAGGAGGTGGCGCAGCCTCGCGAGCAGCCCGAGCGGCCGTGGCTTCGCCCCCGTGACATCCCAGAGCTCGACATCGAGCCGGCTCACGGGCCGCACGGAGGCGCTCCCGCCCCGCTCGAGCACCTGGCCCGCCTGGAAGGAGAGCGTTGCGGGCGCGGAGTCCGACGGGGTGAAGGCCGTCGACGAGATTTTCACCGACCCGAGGAGCCGAGCGCGGCCCTGCTGGAACCCGAGCGCCCAGGGGATGCGGAACGCGGCCCCGCCCACGGGCACGGCCCGGAGGACCCCCTGGGCGACGCCGGTAGGCGGAACCCGGCGGACGCGTGCACGCAGCACGATCCGGGTGCTCCCGCCCGGAGCGAGCTCGACCCGCGTCGGACTGACTGCGATCGTGACCGGCGCACTCGGGAGCCGCGGCGCGCTCAGGTACAGCGTCACGCGGCGGATCGAGACGTTCCGGAGCACCAGCCGTTCTGGCTCGAGGCTCCGGGCGCCGACGTCGGGCCCGAAGGCGATCGTCGCCGGGCTCGGCGAGACCTCGAGGGCCGCCGCGGCGCCGACGTCGACGAGGCCTGCCCCCTGTGCCGTGAGCGGGTCGTCGGCGATCGGATGCGCCGATGCGATCAGCAGGCTCTTCACGGCCGTGGCGCCGAGCTCCGGCCTCGCCTGGCGCAGGACCGCGGCGATCCCCGCCGCGACGGCAGCCGCCGCGCTCGCCCCGTTCACCCTCCCGGTTCGCGGCTGGCCGTCCTCGTCGAAGTCGGGTTCGGTCGTGGGCAGGCCGACCCCCGGCGCGACGAGGTCCGGCTTGAGCCGGCCGTCGTGGGCGAGGCCCCGAGAGGAGAAGGAGGCCACGCGCCCCGCCGAGACGTTTCGCGCCCCCTTCGGTCGCCCGAGCACGAGTGAGATCGACGCGCCCCGCCCAAGCCCCTCGGCGACCCGCTCTGACGCGCCGGGCGGAAGGGTCAGCACCGGCACGCGCACGCCGCCGGCGAAGCCGAGAGCGCCGGCGGGAACGAGACTCCCGTGCAGGACGACCGCGACCGCCCCAGCTCGGACGGCGTTCCGGATCGAGGCTTCGGGCGTCTCCCCCACCGGAACGAACGCCGCCCGGGCGGCGACGGCGCTGAAGCCGCGCTTGTCGAAGAAGTCCTCGACCGGCACGGACGCTCCTTCCGGCCGCTCGTCCGCGCCGTACGGCGCAGCCA
>JACDAS010000228.1 GCA_013695295.1 Actinomycetota bacterium
AGCTGCCGGCCTGCGACTTCGGAATCGTCGCGGTCAAGAGCATGCACACCTCGGCAGCCGTGGCCGCGGCCGCGGACGCCTTCCGCGACGGCGCGGTCTGCTCCGTGCAGAACGGCGCCGGCAACGAGGAGCTGATCGCCGAGCACGTGCAGAGCGTGATCCGCGGCACGACCTTTCCGGCCGGACACGTGATCGGGCCGGGGCACGTCGGCTGGGACACGAAGGGCGACACCCATCTCGGACCGTTCGAGCCGAGCCCCGCCTCCGCGGAGCAGGTGCGCGAGCTCGCCGATGCATGCACGCGCGGCGGGATGCCGACCCATGCCCTCGCCGACGCGCGCGGCGCCCAGTGGCGGAAGCTGATCTTCAACGCCGCCTCGAACGCGATCGGCGCGCTCACAGGCCTCACGCACGGGCGGATCGCTGAGCTTCCGGAGACCCGCGAGCTCGCGTGGGCGGTGATGCGCGAGGGCCGCGCCGTCGCGGACGCGCAGGGGATCATGCTCGATCTCGACCCCGAGGAGCTCTTCGACTTCGCGGCCCGCCGCGAGGTCGCCTACGACCACAGGCCGAGCATGCTCCAGGACGTCGAGGCGCGCCGGCAGACGGAGATCGACTTCCTGAACGGGGCGATCGCCGGGTTCGGGGAGCGGTACGGGGTCGAGACACCGCTGAACCGCGCGCTCGCCGAGCTCGTCAAGGGACTCGAATGGAGGTGGACACAGTGACGAAGGCCGAGTTCGAAGGGCGCCACGGCCGGGTCCGGGCAGCAGCGCAGGAGGCCGGACTCGACGCCGTGCTCGTCGCGGGGTCGGAGTACACGGGCTTCGAGGGCGCCGTCCGCTACCTGTCCGGCTTCCGGATCCTGCATCGCTACGCGTACGTCCTGCTGCCGGTCGACGGAGACCCGACGATCGTCTTCCTGGGCGAGGCCCGCTGGGTCGGAGACCACGGCGAGGCTGTCGTCGATCAGGTCTTCGCAGCGCATCCCGGCGAGTGGATCCGCGAGCGGGCAGCCGCGCGGGGCTGGCGCCGGCTCGGTGTCTACGGGCTCGACTACGCGCTCGCCGTGCGCGACTACCGCGCGCTCGAGGAGGGCCCGGCCGAGCTGGTGCCGTTCGACCGCGAGTTCGACCTCGCGCGGGCGGCCAAGAGCGAGGCGGAGCTCGAGTCTGTGCGCGAGAGCATGCGGATCAACGAGGAGGGCTTCTGGGTCGTGCTCGGCGCGCACGAGGTCGGGAAGACCGAGGCCGAGCTGATGGGCGAGGCGGAGCGGTACTTCACCGCAGCGGGCACGAGCCGGCTGACGATGGACATGGTGCTGACCGGCGCCGGCGGGGCGGCGCGGCCCGAGTTCAGGTTCCCGGATCACGAGCGGCCGATCGAGCGCGACGACATGCTGCTGTACGGGCTCGAGATCGCCGGCCCCGGCGGCCACTGGGTCGAGTTCTCGCGGCCGATCTGCGCCGGGACGCCGAGCGCGGAGACCCGGTCGGCGCTGGAGGCCTACGGCGACTACTTCGAGGCAGCCCGGGCGACGATGCGGGCCGGATCGACGGCCCACGACGTCCACCGGGCGGTCTCCGCGCCCTTCCGGGAGCGAGGCTTCACTCTCGGACACGTCACGGGGCACTCGATCGGGATGACGATGATCGAGTTCCCGCGTGTCGGCGAGGGGATCGACGTCGAGCTCCGCGCCAACATGGTCGTCTCGATGCACCCCCACGCGATCACCGCCGACGAGCAGACGTGCCTCTACATGCAGGACACCTGGCTCGTGACGGAGGAGGGCGGCGTGCCGCTCTCGGACGTGCCGCTACGGATCTTCGACGGGTCGGAGCGTCGCGCCTGAGCTGCAAAGGCCCGGGGTCAGCGGGCCTTCGCCCGCCCGCGAGGCAACGAGAACTCCCGGCCCCCGGTGAGGCCCGACGGGCGGAGGATCAGCACGGCCGCCATCAGGGCGCCGAGGATCACGAGGCTCGTACCGTCCGGCAGGGTCAGGTCGAACCCGACGTGGACGGTGTTCTCCGCGTCGACGAGGAACGAGTTCGCCCCGCTCACGAGCAGCGCACCGACGACGGCGCCCCAGAGGCTCGAGACGCCCCCGATGACGAGCATCGCGAGCGTGAGGAACGTCAGGCTCAGGTAGACCTGGTCGGTGGTGATGCTCCCCAGCAGGTGGACGAGGAGCGCGCCCGCGAAGCCGGCGAGAGCCCCCGAGAGCGTGAACGCCACCAAGCGCTGCCGGTAGACGTCGATGCCGGAGGCCTGGGCCGCGCCGGCGTCCTCCCGCGTCGCCCGGAGCTGGCGGCCCGCCCGCGAGCGCTGGTAGAGCAGCGCCGTCGCAGCGACGGCGAGCGCGCCCGCCGCGGCACGCCAGATCGTCGTCGTCTCGGGGACGAGCGAGAGCGTCAGCGGGCCGGGCCCGATCTTCTCCCAGTTGCGCAGCACGTTGTAGGTGATCCCGAGCACGGCCAGGGTGGCGATTCCGGCCGGCAGCCCCGAGAGGCGCATCAGCGGCAGCCCGACGAGGAACGCGTAGAGCCCGCCGGCGAGCGCGGCGAGCGCGAGCGCGGGCAGGTCGCCGATCGTCGTCTCCCGCAGGAACCCGAACAGGCCGGGCAGTACGAACTGCTTGCTCTGCGCCTCGATCGTGAGCAGGCCGGAGAGGAAGGCGCCGACGGCCACGAAGCTCACGTGCCCGAACGAGATCACCCCCGCGTTGCCGACGAAGACGTAGATCGCGACGACGATCGCGACGTTGACGAGCGCATTCCTGAACTCGATCTCGCGCGCGTGCGAGGTGAGGCTTCCGGCGACGGCCACCGCGACGATCAGCGTCGCCGGGCCGAGGTACTGGACGAGCGGCTCCAGCCGCCTCACACGCGCTCCACGCTTCGCGGCTGCCCGGCGAACAGCCCGCCCGGGCGCAGAAGTAGGACGACGATCACGAGCCCGAAGACGAGCGACGGCAGGTAGACGCGCGCCTCGCCGGAGAGCTTGTCGCCGAGCAGCGAATAGGCGAACCCGATCGCGAAGCCGCCGAGCGTGGCCGTCCAGAGCCGGTCGAGGCCGCCGACGACGACCCCGACGAGGGCGAAGATCGTGATCGGGACGCCGAGGTCCGGCGTCACGAGCGAGTTCTGCACCGTGAAGAGGACGCTCACGGAAGCGGCGAGCACGCCCGAGACGAGAAACGCGAACGCGATCACCCTGTTCGCCCGGACGCCGAGGACGCGTGCGGTCTGGAAGTCCGTCGCCGCCGCCCGCATGTGCAGGCCGATGCTCGTCCGGCCGAGCAGGATCGCCGTCCCGATCAGGAGGAGGGAGCCGCAGGCGAGGCTGACGATCGTGATCCAGCGGATCCGCAGCCCACCGAGATCGACCGCCTGCTGCAGGCCGGCGAGCGTCGAGACGGAGTTGCCGAGCGAGCCGAACACGAGCAGGTAGATGCTCTGGAGCAGGTAGCTGACCGCGAAGGTGGCGATCAGCATCGTCGCCGGCGTGGCCTTCCGCAGCGGCCGGAAGGCGACCCGTTCCAGCAGCAGCGAGAGCGAGACGACGACCGCGAAGCACGCGAGGATCGCCACGACAGCGGGCAGCGAGCGCAGCACCCAGAGCGTGTAGGCACCGGCCGTGATCAGCTCGCCGTAGGCGAAGTTGATCAGCCGGAGGACGCCGAAGACGAGCCCGATGCCGACCGCGACAAGGGCGTAGATCGACCCGAGCGCGACCGCGTCGACGAGCGCCTGGAGCGTGCTCACGACAGGTACGCGGCTGCGAGGCGCGCGGTGTCGTTCGCGTCGGCCGGGGTGAGGGAGAGCCGGAGCTCTCCGTTCGCCAGCACATAGGTGCGGTCTGCGGTGGAGACCGTCACCTGTGCACGCTGCTCGACGAGCAGGATCGTCACCCCCTGTGCGCGCACCTCCTCGAGCGCCGCGAACACGCTCTCCACCACCGTCGGCGCGAGGCCGAGCGAAGGCTCGTCCAGCAGCAGCACGTCGGGCCGCGCCAGCAGCGCCCGGGCGATCGCGAGCTGCTGCTGCTGGCCGCCGGAGAGCGCGCTGCCCTGGCGGGAGAGCGAGCCCGCAATCGCGGGGAAGAGCCCGTACACCCGCCGAAGGTCGGCCTCCACGCCGTTGGCGTCCCGCCTCGCCGCGCGACCGAGCCGGAGATTCTCCTCGACCGTCAAGCCAGCGAAGATGTGCCGTCCCTCCGGGACGAGCGAGATCCCTGCCCTGGCGATCGCCTCCGGCGCCCTGCCCGTGATCGAGACGCCTCGGAGGCGCACCTCGCCGCGGGCGACCGGGACGACGCCCATGATCGCGAGGAGCGTCGAGGACTTGCCGGCGCCGTTCGGGCCGATCAGGCCGACGAGCTCGCCGCGCTCGATTCGCAGGTCGAGGGCGCGAACGGCCGCAACCACCCCGTAGCGCACCTCGAGCCCTTCGAGCTCGAGCATGGCGTCAGGCATCCGGCTGCTCCGGCACCGCCAACGTCCCGCCCAGGTAGGCGGCGGTCACGTCGAGGTTCTCCCGGATCTCCGCGGGTGTTCCCGATGCGAGCGTCCGCCCCTGGTCGAGCACCTCGATCCGGTCGCACACCTCCATGATCAGGGCCACGTTGTGGTCGATCAGCAGCACCCCGGCCCCGTGCTCGTCGCGCACCGACCGGACGACCGCCGCGAAGTCGGGGACCTCGGCCTCCTGCAGGCCGGCGGCAGGCTCGTCCATCAGCACGTAGCGCGGGTTCGTGGCGAGCGCGCGGGCGACGCCGAGCCTGCGCTCGTCGCCGTGGGGGAGCAC
>JACDAS010000245.1 GCA_013695295.1 Actinomycetota bacterium
TGCAGGATGTCCGTGCCGATCGCGATCGTCGGCTTGAAGCCGAAGAACAGCACGAGCATGGGCGTCATCAGCGACCCCCCGCCCATCCCGGTCATGCCGACCAGGCCGCCGATCAGGAAGCCCGCGAGTGAGAGCTTCCAGTCCACTAAGGCGCTCGCTTGCGACGCCGGTAAGAGGCCGCGGCGGCATGCCGCCGCGGCCGCTCGACCCGAGCCGTCACGACGTTCGCAGTGAAGCTTCAGCCAGCGGTCTCATGCGCGCTGCGGTAGGCCCGGATCAGCACCTCGGCCACCTCCGGCCGCGTGAACTCGACGGGCGGCAGCTCACCGCGGCCCAGCAGCTCCCGCACCTTCGTCCCGGAAAGGAAGACGTGGTCGTCGCCGCCGTGCGGGCACGTCTTCGCGCTCGCCATCGAGCCGCAGACCTTGCACCAGAAGGAGTGCTCGAAGAACATCGGCTCGATGTCCAGCTCGTGCGGCGCGAACTCGTCGAAGATCAGCTGCGCGTCGTAGGTCCCGTAGTAGGAGCCGACGCCGGCGTGGTCTCGCCCGACGATGAAGTGCGAGCAGCCGTAGTTCTTGCGGCAGATCGCGTGCCAGACCGCCTCGCGCGGGCCGGCGTAGCGCATCGCCGCCGGAAACGCCGAGAGCACGACCCTGTCGGCCGGGTAGTAGTTGTCGAGCAGGACCCGGTAGCACTCGACGCGCGTTGCTGCCGGGACGTCGTCCGACTTCGTGTCGCCGACCAGCGGGTGCACCAGGAGACCGTCGACGGTCTCCAGCGCGCCCTTCGTCAGGTACTCGTGCGCCCGGTGAATCGGGTTTCGCGTCTGGAAGCCGACGACGCGCTTCCAGCCGCGGCGCGCGAACTCCGCGCGCGTCTCGGCCGGGTCGAGCGCGAGCTCCGGGTAGGCCGGGGTCGCGCGCTCGAAGACGGTGACGCGCCCCGAGAGGTAGCGCGGCTTCTGCTCGTACAGGCGGGCGACGCCCGGGTGCTCGCCGTCGGTGGTGCGAAAGCAGCGCTCGGCCTCCCGATCCCGGTCGTAGTCGAAGACGCCCTCGACCTCCAGCACCGCGACGGGACGACCTGACTCGTCGGCGAGCGCCACCCGGTCGCCCTTCGGCGCCGCATCGACCGCCAGGCACACGGGCAGCGCCCACGGAAGACCGCTCGCAAGGCGCATCTCCGCGACGACCTGCTCGTAGTCCTCGGCGCCCATGAAGCCCTCGAGCGGCGAGAGCGCGCCCGAGGCCAGCAGGTCCAGGTCGGAGAGCTCCCGCGAGGTCAGGGCGATCGTCTCGAGCGAGTCGAGACCGTCGGGCCGCTCCCCCGTCCGGTCGACGAGCTCGCCCCCGTGAGGGTTGATCAGGCGCTCGGTCGCGACCGCCGTCATGCGGTGACCTGGGAGGGAATCAGTCCGAGCGCGTCCAGCTTGCCGAGCACGATCTCCGCGCTCTCGGCCGGCTCATGCTCCTCGGTGTCGATCCGGAGCTCGGGCTCGGCGGGCTCCTCGTACGGGTCGCTGACGCCCGTGAACTCCTTGATCTCACCGGAGAAGGCCTTCTCGTACAGCCCCTTCACGTCGCGGCGCGCGCACTCGTCGACCGAGGTGGCGACGAAGACCTCGACGAAGGTGCCGTGCTCGGCCACCATCGCGCGCGCCTTCCGGCGCGTCTCCTCGTAGGGGGAGATCGCCGACACGAGCACCGCGGCGCCGTGGCGGGACAGGCGCGAGGCGACCCAGCCGATCCGCTCGATGTTCGTGTCCCGATCTTCCTTCGAGAAGCCGAGGCCCTTCGAGAGGTGCGTCCGGACGACATCGCCGTCCAGGTACTCGACCTTGAGGCCGCGGCGCTCGAGCTCGGGGCCGACGAGCTCCGCGATCGTCGTCTTCCCCGCCCCCGAGAGGCCGGTGAACCACAGCGTGAAACCGTTAGACATGCGTTGTCCTTTCGACGTGGATGCCGCACTCGAGCTTGTCCGAGCCCGCCCAGCGGCCTGCGCGCTCCTCCTCGTCCGGCGAGATCGGCCGGGTGCAGGGAATGCAGCCGATCGACCGGTAGCCGGCCTCGTGGAGCGGGTTGAACGGAATCTCGTTGACCGCGATGTAGGCCCAGACCCGCTTCTCGTCCCAGTCGGCGAGGGGATGGAGCTTCCAGACGCCGTAGCGCTCCGACCACTGCACCTTCGGCGTGGCCGCGCGGCTCGGCGACTGGTCCCGCCGGATGCCCGAGATCCAGGCGCCGTAGGGCCCGAGCGCCTCGAGCAATGGCTCGACCTTCCGGATGTGGCAGCAGCGATCCGGATCTCGCTCCCAGAGGTTCGGGCCCTCCCGCCGGTGCTGCTCGGCGACCGTGATCACGCCAGGACTGGAGAGCCTGAGCCCGTAGCGGTCGACGAGGGCGTCACGGGTCTCGTAGGTCTCGCGGAAGAAGAGGTGCGTGTCGAGCTCGACCACGTCGACGTCGAGGCGGAGCTCGGAGACCATGTGGACGAGCACGGAGGACTGCTTCTGCCAGGAGCACGTCAGGCAGAGCCGCTCGCCGAACTCCTCGGCGGCCCAGCGGAGGAGCTCCTCGGCGGTCATCGTCTCGAGCTCCTCGGGCTGCACGTGGTCGTAGGGGCCAGGACCCGGTGCCAGGCACCGGGCCGTGGCCGGAACGGCCTCGTCTGGCAGCGGACGGCTGCTCACGAAGCCAAACCTTCGGCTTCCCTCGCGCCGAGGGCTTCGGGTTGCACCTGGCCGCAGGGGCCAGGTCCTGGTGCCAGGCACCGGGACCTGGCCGAGACGGACTCGTCAGGCAGGGGCCGGCTGCTCACCGAGCAGGACCTCCCTCAGCGTGTCCCCGCGCAGGCCGCGGCGGAGCGTCTCGAGCGGAATCACCTCGTCGGGCGGGATGTTGCCGAGGTTGACCCCGGGGCCGAAGCGCTTGACGAACCAGACCTGCGCGGCCTTGGTCGGCGCCTCGAAGATGAGGTCGTCGAGGCCCGAATCGGCGGCGAGCGCCGAGACGAAGTCGGCCCTCATCTCCCCGCCGGCGGTGAAGGTCCCGGCGGTGCCGCCCTCGCGGGCCTCGGTGATCACCTTCCACGCGCCGGCGTCGAGCTCCTCACGGATCCACGCCGTCCAGTCGTCGAGGTCTGGCTCGACGGCGGAATCCTTCGAGCCGACCTCGGACAGCACGGTGAAGTCGCGCGCGAAGTCTGCGATCAGCTCGAGCTTGCCCTCGCGAGGGATGTCGACCGTCCCGTCGGAGATCTCGACGTGCGTCAGGCCGAGGTCGACCAGCCAGCGCTTGTAGCCGTCGAGCGCCCCCCGCGCGTAGACGACCTCGAAGAACGTGCCGCCGATGACGACCGGCTTCTCGCGCAGGACCTCGAGCTTGCGCTTCAGGTTCCCCGTCACGTAGGCGGTGCCCCAGCCGAGCTTGACCAGGTCGATGTACTCGCCGCTCGTCTCGAGCACGTCGGCCCAGCCGCGCTGGCCGAGCCCCTTGTCGATCACGTGCGTGATGCCCCCGACCCGAGCCGGCAGGCCGAGGCTAAAGGCCGGCAACGATCTTCTCCAGACGCGCCTTCGCCCGTTCCTGGACGTCGTGGAAGACCGAGTTCCCGTGCGAGTCGATCCCGACCGTCAGCGGCCCGAAGTCCTTGACGCGGAACTTCCAGAGGCACTCTGGCATCAGCTCCTCCCAGGCGACCTCCTCGATCTCCTCGATCTGGGTCGTCTCGAGCGCCGCCGCACCGCCGACGATCGCGAAGTAGACCATCCCGAGCCGCTGCATCGGCTCGATCGCCTCGTCCGGCAGCCCGCCCTTGCCGCAGATCGCCCGCACGCCGTACTGCGCGCCGAGGCCCTCGGTGAAGCGCACCATGCGGGCGCTCGTGGTCGTGCCGATGCAGAGCTTCTCGTAGCGGCCCGGGCCGAGCTTGCGGACGTTCGGGGCGGTGTGGAGCAGGAGCGCCCCGCGCAGGTCCATCGGGGGCTCGATGCCCTGGTCGAAGATCCGGATCTGCGTCCGGTCGCGGATGCCGATGATGTGCCCGTCGACCGAGACCTCGTCGCCGGCGCGGAGCTTGCGGATCTCCG
>JACDAS010000200.1 GCA_013695295.1 Actinomycetota bacterium
ATCTGGAGCCGGTGCCCACGCGCCATGCAGGTTCAGCTCCCACGCAAGGCAACGGAAGTCATGGGCGTGATTGTCTCATATCGCGCGCCCGACTTCGACAGCCCGCGCACCACACCCAGCCAGAGCATGTTGTCAGAGCGACAGCAAGAATGGGCGCGGCTGGGATTGAACCAGCGACCTCCCGCGTGTGAAGCGGGCGCTCTCCCGCTGAGCTACGCGCCCCGGCGACGCTGAAGATAGCGCAGCCCGCTCTCCCCGCGAGGGTCCGGCCCCGCGGGGAGAGCGACCCGGCTTGCGCCTAAGACTCGGCGCCGCAGACCTGGAAGCCGTAGTCCCGCGCCACCTTGTCGGCGGCCTCACCCCGGCGGTTGGATTCGTCGAGTGCCTCGCGCAGCTTGTCGCGGTCGGCGTCGTGGGCCGCGCCAGCGGCCTCGTCGAGGCTGTCGACGGCGCCGTCGAGACCGTCCATCGCCCCGTCGTACGCCTCTTCGAAGTCCTCGGGGGGGTTCAGATCGCGCAGCTCGCCGATCTGATCGCGGAAGATCGTGACGCCCTGGTCGAGCGCGCCGCCGAACTGTTCCAGAACCTCGTCCGATGTCTCCGGCGACGTCGGATCGGTTTTCGGGAAGTCGATCGCCTCGAACTTGTCGCGGTGCTTCTTGCAGATCGCGTCACCCTGGGCGATCAGCTCCTCCTTCGTCAGCCGATCGCCGCCGCCGCCGCCGCCGCAGCTCGCGGCCGCGAGCGCGAGCGCGAGCGACGCCAGTCCGACCAGCAGCGCGGTTCGTCTCATCTCGTCTCTCCTTCCGTCGGGAGCGGCGAGTCTACGGCGTTGGTACGATCCGCTCCGCCCGGTCGCGCTAGGCGGGGAGCTAGCGGTTCCCTGAACCCGCAAGCCGCTATAGCGGGGCCGAACACCGCCCGAGGGGCGACTCGCTCGGGACCTGGGCTCGCGCACGCGGCGACGACGGTCAGGTTCCGCGCACTGGGAGCATCCGAACCGCGTCAGATCCGGGAGGAAGCAGCGCTAAGGATTCCCTCTCAGGTGCCGCGGCACTGCCTGACCCGAGCAGGCGACGCGGGTTCCTCCCGGGTGGAGGTCTCGACGGCGGGACGCGCGGCCGGGCAACTCTTCGTCTCGTCCGCGAGGCGTGTGCAAGGATCAGAGCATGACGGCTCTCTATCGCCAGTACCGCCCGCAGGACTTCGACGAGGTGGTCGGGCAGGAGGCCGTCGTCCGCACCCTGAAGAACGCGATCTCGGCGGGGCGCGTGCGCCAGGCCTACCTGTTCGCCGGCCCTCGCGGCACGGGGAAGACCTCGCTCGCCCGCATCCTCGCCAAGGCGCTCAACTGCGCCCAGGGACCGACGCCGACGCCGGACAAGGTCTGTCACGCCTGCCAGGCGATCGCGGGCGGGACCTCGCTCGACGTCGTCGAGATGGACGCGGCCTCGCAACGCGGGATCGACGACATTCGCGAGATCCGCGAGCGCGTGATCCTGCAGCCGGTCGAGGGGCGCTACAAGGTCTACATCCTCGACGAGGCGCACCAGCTCACGGATGCCGCCTTCAACGCGCTGCTGAAGCTGATCGAGGAGCCCCCTCCCCACCTCGTTTTCGTCTTCTGCACCACGGATCTCTCGAAGATGCTCCCGACCGTCCGCTCCCGCTGCCAGACGTTCGTCTTCGCCCGGCCGCGACTCTCCGAGCTCGTTCGCCTGCTGCGCCGGGTCGCCGACGGCGAGAAGATCGACGCGCCGGACGCGGCGCTCTCGCTGATCGCGCGCTCGGCCCGTGGAAGCTTCCGCGACGCAGTCTCGACACTCGACCAGCTCTCGGCGGCGACCGAGAGCGAGGTCACCGTGCAGGCTGTCCTGCAGCTGCTCGGGGCGGTCGAGGAGGAGGCGCTCTTCCGGCTCTGCGACCTGATCGTCGATCGCGATAGCGCGGGCGCCCTGATGTTCGTGGAGCAGCTTTCGGAGCAGGGACAGGATCTCGGGCGACTCGTCACGGACCTGCTCGAGCATCTGCGCGCCCTCCTGCTCGTTCAGCACATGGGCGAGGTGCCCGAGACGCTGCCGGTCACCGAGGAGACCCGCGACCGGCTGCGCGCGCAGGCGAACCAGCTCCCCGAGGCCGCGGTGCTACGACTCTGCGACCTCCTGGCCGTCGCGGTCGACGACATGCGGCAAGGCGGCGACCCGCGGCTGCCGCTCGAGCTGGCGCTCGTCAAGGTGACACGCCCCGGCACCGACCTCTCCGGCGAGTCGATCTCCTACAGGCTCGAGCTACTCGAGCAACGCGGCCAGCAGCACCAGCCGCCCGAGCAGACGGCGGCCGAGACGCCCGCCACCACGGCGCACGAGCCGGCCCTCGACCCTCCATCGCTCGAGCTCGAGCAGCTCCAGGACGCCTGGCAGCGGAGTGTGATTCCGGCCGTCCAGCAGCGCTCGATTCCCACCGCCTCGCTGTACGGCGAGGCTCGACCCTCCGCTCTGGCTGAGAATCGGCTGACCTTGGAGTTCCCCTCGAACGCGGTCTTCCACCGGCAGAAGGCCGAGGAGGCGAAGCACGCGTCGCTTCTAGCCGACGCCCTGTACGAGGTGACAGGGCGCCGGCTGGCGCTCGACTTCGCCACGGGCGACAACGGCGGCGACCACGAGGCAGGCGCAGAGGAGCCGACCACCGAGGACGAGCTGATCTCGTTGCTGAAGGACGAGCTCGACGCCCACGAACTGGAGGAGTCATGAAGCAGCCGAACCTGAACCAGATGATGCAGCAGGTGCAGCAGATGCAGGAGCAGATGGCCAAGGCGCAGGCCGAGCTCGAGCATGAGACCGTTGAAGCCTCCGCCGGGGGTGGGATGGTCACCGTCACGGCGACCGGTGGCCTCGAGATCACGGAGATCCGGATCGATCCGAAGGCGATCGACCCGGACGATCCCGAGCTGCTGGCCGACATGGTGCTCGCGGCTGTGAACGAGGCGCTCCGCTCGGCGAAGAACCTGATGGAGTCACGCCTGGGCGGGGCGATGGGCGGGGCCGGCGGGCTCGGCGGGCTCGGGCTGCCCGGCTTCTAGAGACATGCCCCGGTGCCAGGCACCGGGGCATGTCTCCCTGGGGCGCGGCCCGGCCGGGCAGGGCGTCCGGAGGGCACGGCTAACCTGAGCACGTGTTCTCGCCGTCGGTCGACAACCTCGTCGCGCAGCTGACCCGGCTGCCCGGGGTCGGGACGCGGACCGCTCAGCGGCTCGCGTTCCACCTCCTGCGCGCGACGAAGGACGAGGCGAACGCCCTGTCCGCCGCGATCGCGGAGGTGAAGGAGCGCGTCCGCTTTTGCCGCGAGTGCGGGAACCTGACCGAGGAGGAGGTCTGCTCGATCTGCCTCGACGCACGCCGGGATCACGCGCTCGTCTGCGTGGTCGAACAACCCGCAGATCTGATCTCGATCGAGCGCACGGCCGAGTACCGGGGGCTCTACCACGTGCTGGGCGGAGCGCTCTCGCCGCTCGACGGCGTCGAGCCCGAGCACCTGCGGATCGACGAGCTCGTCCGGCGGGTCAGCGCCAACGGGATCGAGGAGGTCGTGCTCGCGACCAACCCGAACATGACCGGCGAGGCCACGGCCGCCTACCTGGCCGATCGGCTCCGCGGAAAGGCGCGTGTCACCCGCCTCGCGAGCGGCCTCCCGGTCGGCGGCGACCTCGAGTACGCCGACGAGGTCACGCTCGGTCGCGCGCTGTCCGGACGACGCGAGATGTAGATCGACCGGCGGCGACGCTCGGACCGGGATAAGACGCAGGCGGCGGCAAAGCCGCCACCTACTCTAGGTCGGCAGCGCAAGCGCTGCCTACGGACGGAGGGAGATGTAAGGCCGAAGCCGCTTCGACGCCTTAGAACTCGTTTCAAAATGAAGCACTGAGCCGCCGTGGCACGCTGGACACGCCCGAGCCGTCGTCCTCAGTCGTCCCGGTAGCGCTGCTACCGGGGCTCCCTGCGTCCTAGCCTCGCCCGTGTCCAGCGCACCCCGTCGGCGAGTCGTCATTCTGAAACGAGTTTGAGCCGGGGTTGAGGCGCACGTGACGGCGAAGCCGCCACGTGCCGCGGCCTCGCCCGCTACTTCCTGATCCGCACCAGCTGCCCGGACTTGCCCTTGAACGGGCCGCCCTTCGGAGGCGTGCCCGGCAGGATGCTCCAGTTGGAGACGTAGACGGACCCGTCCGGGCCGACGGCCGCTCCGGTCGGGAAGAAGAGCTTGCCGACGCCAAGACGCGTGCGCGTGCCGTTCTTCGCCACGGCGACCACGTCGCCGGCTGCGTTCTGCTCGTTGGCCGGCTCGGTGCTGAACTCGGTCACGTACATCGTGCCCTGCTTGTCGAAGGCGAGGCCCGTGATCGCGTTGAAGCCGCGCCGGTAGACGGTCGGCTTCTTGCCGGGGACGATGCGAAGTACCCGTGCTCGGTTCTTGGGCAACTTGCCCTTGATCTCCCCGGCGAACTCACCCACGTAGTAGGCGCCGTCGGGGCCGAGCGCGACGCTCGTCGGCACCGACTGGCCGCCGTCGGGGAGCTTGGGCAGGACGGCGAGCAGCTTCGCCTGCTTGCCGCGGACGTCGAACGCGGTGTTGCCGCCGGCGTCGACGACGATCTCGTGGTCGCCGCCGAGAGCGAGGACGGCGTAGGGGTTCGGGTTGCGGTCGGTCCGGTCGTAGTTGTGCTTGCACTCGAGGCTCTCGATGTCCGCGACCGACTCCTGCTTGCCCGCCCGGATGCGGAGCAGCTGGCCGGCCTGGGCCTTCGCGGCGGCCGGCAGCTTCAGGTTGCACGGGGCACCCGTCATCGCCACGTAGATCGTGCCGCGCCTATCGACTGCAACGCCGTGCGCTCCGCCGGTGAAGGTTCCGTCGCGCCCGCCGACCGAGCCGAGCTTCCTGACCACGCGCTGCGTCCCGGACGGGCGCCAGCGCGCCACAGAGGCCGTGTAGCCGAGAAACGTCTTCTTGTCGAGCTTCTGCGGCCCGGCTGTCCCGGCCTCCGCGATGTAGACGGAGCCGTCCGGCATCGCCCACACTCCGCGGGGATTGTTCAGGTGTTCCGCAACGACGGTGACGGAGCCGCTCGTGCGCGCGCCGACCGCCCCGTCGCCACCGCTGCGACAAGTGCGACGACGACCAACAGGGCGAGAGCCTGGATCCTGAGCACGGACGGAACCTCCTGTGTCGATTTTCCCGGCCGCCGAGGCTACTGCAAATGCCCCAGGCACAGACGTCACGCGGGCCTACACTGGCAGCGGATGGCGGCGACCGACTTCCAGGCACTCCCGACGCTACCCAGGGCCGCGACCCGTACGGACCTCGTGGTGATGAAGTTCGGTGGCACGTCGGTCGGCGATCCGGATCGGCTCAAGGCGGTCGCGCAGCGCCTGGTCGACGCCCGGGCGGCGGGCCGGCACGTCGTGGCCGTCCTCTCTGCGATGGGGGACACGACGGACGAGCTGATCGCGCTCGCACACCAGGTCTCGCCGCGCCCGAAGCCGCGCGCGCTCGACATGCTCATCTCCGTCGGGGAGCGGATCTCCGGCGCGCTCGCGGAAATGGCCGTCCACGACCTCGGCCACGAGGCGATCTCGCTGACGGGGTCCCAGGCGGGCATCGTCACCGACACCGTGCATGGAAAGGCGAAGATCGCCGACATCCGTCCGCGCCGGATCGACGAGGCGCTCGACGCCGGCAAGATCGTCCTCGTCGCCGGTTTCCAGGGCGTGTCGACCGCTCTCGACATCACGACGCTCGGTCGGGGCGGCTCCGACGCGACGGCCGTTGCCCTCGCCGCGGCCCTCGGGGCCGAGGCCTGTGAGATCTACACGGATGTCGAAGGGGTCTTCACGGCCGACCCGCGCATCGTCCCGGAGGCGCGGAAGCTGCACGCGGTCAGCTACGAGGAGATGCTCGAGATGGCGGCGTCCGGAGCGAAGGTTCTGATGCTGCGATCGGTCGAGTTCGCGAGGAACTACGGTGTGCCGATGCACGTCCGCTCCACCTTCTCGGCCGAGGAGGGAACGTGGATCCGGGAGGAGGACGAACGGATGCTCGAGAAGGCGATGATCTCCGGCGTCACCCAGACGACCGAGGAGACGCTCTACCGGGTCGAGGGCACGCGGCCGGCGCTCCTCCTCGCGGCACTGGCCGACGCCGGGGTCAACGTCGACACGATCCTGCACACGGGGATGGAGATCGTCTTCTCGGCGCCGCTGGAGGACTTCACGGACGCCTCGCGCGCGCTCGAGGGGCTCGAGGTGCGCTGGTCGGCCCGCGACGACCTCGGCAAGGTGAGCGTGGTCGGAGCCGGCATGAAGAGCCATCCCGGGATCGCCGCCCGCACCTTCGCGACCCTGGAGCGCATCGGCGTCGAGCCTCAGGTAGTCAACACCTCGCCGATCAAGATCGCCTGCTTCGTCCGCCGGGACGAGGTCGAGCCGGCGGTACGGGCCCTGCACGCCGCCTTCGGGCTCGACCGGCCTGGCGCCGAGAGGCCGCAAGAGTGAGCGAGCCTCGCATCGGTGTCGTGGGCGCGACCGGGGCGGTCGGCGGCGTCACGCTCGAGCTCCTCCGGGGTCGGGGGCACGCGCGCGTCCGCGCCTTCGCCTCTGCGCGCTCGGCCGGTCGGCGGCTCGGGGCGCTGACGGTGGAGGAGGCCACCCCAGAGGCGCTCGCCGCGGGCGACCTCGACCTCTGCCTCTTCTCCGTCGGCGCGTCCGCGAGCCGCGAGCTCGTGCCGTATGCGATCGACGGCGGTGCGGTCTGCGTCGACAAGTCAGCTGCCTTCCGCCTGACCGATGGCGTCCCGCTCGTGGTGCCCGAGGTCAACGGCGCCCGCGCACTGGAGCACAAGGGCATGGTCGCGAACCCGAACTGCTGCACGATCCCGCTCACCTGCGTGCTGAAGCCGCTGCACGACGAGGCCGGTCTCGCCCGGGTCAGAGTCTCGACCTACCAGTCCGCCTCGGGCGCGGGAGCGCAGGCGATGGAGCGCCTCCGTGGTCAGGCGCCCGCGGCGGGTGACCTCGCGATGGATTGGCCGTTCGACGGCGTCGAGTTCGACGAGGAGACGAAGCTGCGAGCGGAGGCGCAGAAGATCCTCGAGCTTCCCGAGCTGCCGATCTCGGCGAACTGCGTCCGCGTACCAGTGCTCGTCGGCCACGCCGAGGCGGTCTGGATCGAGACTGAGGAGCCGCTCCCTCCGGAGCGCGCACGGGCGCTGCTCGAGGCCGCGCCCGGGATCCGAGTGGTCGGCGTCCCGACGCCGGGCAGCGCCGTCGGGATCGACGACGTGCTCGTGGGGCGGATCCGTCAGGACCCGACGGTCGAGAACGGCCTCGCACTCTTCCTCGCCTGCGACAACCTGCGCAAAGGCGCGGCGCTGAACGCGATCCAGATCGCCGAGCTCCTGCTCGCCGCGGCGTAGCGCTACAGGCCGATCGTGCCTGGCACCGGGACACGGCTCCTACGGCCGCGGGCTATCGTCGCCCCCGCGATCGAGATCGACGCGGATCCCGTTCGCGAAGGCAAATCGACAGCGGGACATGCCTTTAGCGCGCAGGTCCCGGTGCCTGGCACCGGGACGTGGCTCCTACGGCCGGGGGGCCTCGGGGAGCGGGGCCGGCGCGAAGGCCTCCTGCACGAGCCGGAGCACCTTCTCGCGCTTGCCCTCGGCCACCGCCTGAAGACCGCCCAGCTCGAGCCGCGTGAGCTCGACCCGGCCCGACGAGCGGATGCCCCTGAAGCCGAAGTCGGCCAGGAAGTCCGCCGGAAAGACCGTCCGGTGAACCCGGAACCGCTCGTGCGCCGACTCCCCCTCGGAGTAGCGGTAGGCGAACGCCTCGAGCGCCTTGGCCCCCTTGTCCCTCGCGTCGCCGATGGCGGCGAGGAACAGCGACTGCATCACCCACGGCGTCGACGGATCGACGAGGTAGGCGCAGGTGACGAGCACTGCGTCCGCGCTCGGCGGCCCAGCCGGCAGGGTGTCACCGCGGGGAAAGAGCCCGGCTGGCCCGTACTGCATCGATCCGAGCAGGCGGCCATGCTCGTCGTAGTAGACCGTGCCCCAGGCTCCCCACTCCTCCTCGGTGCGAGAAATCCAGCGATCTTTCGCCACGGCTCGGCCGGGACGCGACTGCCACCAGACGCAATCGTGGCAGACCGCGGGCGCGGTCGGCAGAGTGGCCCCGGTCAGCCCGGCGACGCGAGTGGTCACGGCCCGCAGTGTAGGACGAGCTCTGTCGCCTCGGGGCGCGCCAGGAAACGGAACGGCACGAACGTCGTCCCGAGGCCCGGAGAGACGTGCAGCATCCCGGCCGGCCGCCGGTAGAGGCCCTCGACGTAGCGCCAGCTCAGGTGCGCAAGGCGGAGCTTGCCGCCCGGCCAGGGCAGGCAGATCTGCCCGGCGTGCATGTGCCCGGCGAGCACCAGGTCGAAAGCGCCTGGCGGGAGGCGGTCGATGACGCCCGGAAAGTGGCAGAGGAGGATCCGCAGAGCGGCCAGCGGGTCGGCGAGCTCCTCGGGTCTGCTCTCGCGGGCAGCGTAGGAGCGAGGGTCGACCCCGACGACCTGGACGGCCGTGCCCCGGCATTCGACCGTCTGCGACTGGTCGGCGAGCAGGGTCGCCGACCCGAGGTCGACCGACTCCACGGGGCGCGAGAAGGGGTCGCGGCTGCGCGCGAAGTCGTGGTTTCCGAGCACCGCGAAGCAGCACGGGAGCCCTTCGAGCAGCTCGCGCAGGCGGGGTTCGGCCCGGGGGTGCGAGAGGAGGTCGCCGGTGACGAGGACGAAGTCGGGCTCGAGCGTCCGCGTCCAGTCGATCGCGCGGTTGACCGTGCGGGTGCCCCGGGAGGGGAAGCCGAGGTGGAAGTCCGAGAGGTGGACGATGCGCAGCCCGTCGAGCTCCGGCGACAGGCCCGGCAGCACGACCTCGCGCCTCGCGCGGCGCAGCCA
The DNA here is from genome assembly GCA_013695295.1 of Actinomycetota bacterium. Taxonomy (GTDB): domain Bacteria; phylum Actinomycetota; class Thermoleophilia; order Gaiellales; family Gaiellaceae; genus JACDAS01. Next base: position 8,989 of record JACDAS010000200.1, read on the forward strand.
CCCGGCCTCAAAATGGCCCCAGAGAAGGCCGGCTGCGGCTGCGCCAGCGAGCAGCTTAAGCCCCCGTTTCAAATAGCTCCGGCGCGGCGCGCCCCCCTCCGATGCGCCGCGCCGGAGCGTCCCCCTCCAGCCCAGCAGATGCCACCACGCGCGATCTCTTGCGCGGTGCTCGCTCGCCTGCGCCGATTCCTCCTCCGAGGTACCTCTGACACACCTCCGAGGCGTGTCAGAGGTGGTACGGCGGTCAGGTGGCGAGCTTCTCGAGCATGGGCTTCACCGAGACGACGTGGCGCTTGAACTTCAGCTCCGAGTCCTCGAGCCCGGCCGCGACGCCGATCAGCTGCGAGAGGTGCAGGATCGGCATGGCGAAGTCGCGGCCTGTCGCCTTCTTCAGCTTCGACTGCCAGGCGTCGAGCGAGAGGTGGCAGAGCGGGCACGGCGTCACCATCACGTCGGCTCCCGCCTCCATCGCCTGCTCGATCGGCTGGATCAGCTCGCCGAGCGCCGTCTCCTCCCGCGCTTGGATGATCGGGAAGCCGCAGCACTTGATCTTCGCCGGGTAGTCGATCGGCTCGCCGCCGCAGGCGGTGATGATCGCCTCGAGCGACCAGGGCCGATCGGGATCCTCGAAGCCGAGCAGCTTGGATGGCCGCAGGATCTGACAGCCGTAGAAAGGCGCCACCTTCAGCCCCTTGAGCCCCTTGTGCGCCGCGACCTTCAGCAGCTCGTAGCCCTCGCCCTCGGCGATCAGCCAGAGCAGGTGCTTGACCTCGACGGAGCCGCTGTAGGAAGGGACGCCGACCGTGCGGAGGTTCTTGTTGACCCGCTCCAGCAGCGCCTCGTCCTTCTTCAGCATCCAGTTCGCCTGCCGGAGGTTCAAGGTGCAGACGTTGCAGACCGTCATCAGGGTGTCCGCCCCGGTCGCCTCGGCGTAGGCCAGGATCCGCGCGTTCAGGTGCAGGTAGTAGTCCGGCTCGGCCTCGTGGATGTCGCCGGCGCCGCAGCAGGTGACCGACTCGAGCTCGACCAGCTCGAGCCCGACCTTCGGCGCGAGCGCCTGGGTCGAGGAATCGAGCTCCTTGGCCGAGAGCGAAGCAAGGCACCCCTTGTAGTACGCGACGCGCGTGGGGAAGCCGTTGCCCTCCATCAACCCTCCGCGTGCGGCGGCGTCTCGCC
>JACDAS010000271.1 GCA_013695295.1 Actinomycetota bacterium
CTGCATCGCTGCCGGACGCTCGATCAACATCACGCTGATCTTCTCGCTCGAGCGCTACCGGGCGGTCGTCGAGGCCTACCTGCGCGGTCTGGAGCGGCTCGTCGCCTCTGGGGGCGATCCCACACACATCGCCTCGGTGGCGAGCTTCTTCGTCTCGCGGGTCGACACCGAGGCCGACCGGCGCCTCGACGAGATCGGCGGTGAGGCTCTGAAGCTGCGCGGAAAGCTGGCGATCGCGAACGCGAAGCTCGCCTACCGGCACTACGGCGAGGCGTTCAGCGGCGAGCGCTGGGAGTTCCTCGCGTCGAAGGGGGCGACGAAGCAGCGCTGCCTGTGGGCCTCGACCTCGACGAAGAACCCCGAGTACCGCGACGTCCTGTACGTCGAGGAGCTGATCGGGCCGGAGACCGTGAACACGATGCCGGACGAGACGATCGCGGCCTTTCAGGATCACGGCAAGGCTGTTCGGACGCTCGACCGCGGGCTTGGCGAGGCCGAGCAGCTGCTCGCGCGGCTCGCGGAGGTGGGCGTCGACTACGCCGACGTGGTCGAGACGCTCGAGCAGGAGGGCGTCGACAAGTTCGCCGCCTCCTTCGAGGAGCTGCTGGAGGGGATCCGGGCCAAGCGCGGGGAGCTCGTCTCCGCCTAGCTTCGGCGGGCCGGCCCGTGGGAAACTCCGCGGCGTGAACCCGCGCGAGCTCGTCGAGCGGATCTGGGCGCACGACCCGACCGTCTGGACCGGCCGCGACGAGGCGCACTGGCTCGGCTGGCTGGACGAGCCTGCGCGGATGCGCGAGCGCCTGGGCGAGCTGCACGAGGTCGCGGCGGAGGTCGACGCGGATGCGGTCGTGCTCCTCGGGATGGGCGGCTCGAGCCTGGCTCCCGAGGTCCTCCGGCAGCGTTTCGGCGCTTCGTCCTTCCACGTCCTCGACACGACCCACCCGCAGGCGATCCGGCGGCTCGCGGACGAGCTCGACCCGGACCGCACCCTCTTCGTGTCCGCGTCGAAGTCTGGCTCGACGCTCGAGACCCGCTCGCACACCGACTTCTTCTGGGAGTGGTGCAGCCACCGTGGCGACCGGTTCCTGGCGGTCACCGACCCGGGGTCGTCGCTCGCGCAGCTCGCCGTCGAGCGCGGCTTCCGGCACGTCTTCCACGGGGAGCCGACGATCGGAGGCCGGTACTCCGCGCTCTCGGCCTTCGGCCTCGTTCCGGCGGCTCTGATGGGCCTCGACCCGGGGCGGCTCCTCGACCGGGCCGACGAGATGGGGCAAGCCTGCCGTCTCGCCGACGCCAATCCCGGCCTCGAGCTCGGCCTCGAGCTCGGTGAGGGCTGGGCCGAGGGCCGTGACAAGGTGCTCCTGACCGGGAGCCCCGGGGGCTTTGGCCTCTGGGTCGAGCAGCTGCTGGCCGAGTCGACCGGGAAGCAGGGCAAGGGCCTCGTCCCCGTCGTGCACGCGGGAGCGGGTGGCGACGTCCAGGAGCACGAGTCGAGCCTGGCCGACCCGTACGACCTCGGGGGCGAGTTCTTCCGCTGGGAGTTCGCCACCGCCGTCGCGGGCTCGCTCCTCGGCATCAACCCCTTCGACCAGCCGAACGTGCAGGAGGCCAAGGACCGAACCGGCGCCCTCCTTTCGGGACAGGTCCCGGTGCCAGGCACCAGGACCTGTCCCGAGCAGACGGTTGAGCAGCTGCTGGCGCAGGCGCGCGCGGGCGACTACGTCTGCGTCCAGGCGTTCATCGACCCGGCCCGGGAGGGGGAGCTCGACCCGCTCGTCGCCCGGGCCCGCGAGACCGGCTGCGCCGTCTCGGTCGGTCTTGGCCCGAGGTATCTCCACTCGACAGGCCAGCTGCACAAGGGCGGGCCTCCGACCGGGCTCTACCTCCAGGTCGTCGACGAGACCGGCGAGGAGCTCCCCATCCCCGGCCGGAAGTTCGGCTTTGCGCGTCTGATCGGCGCGCAGGCCGACGGAGACTACGCAGCGTTGCAAGAGCGCGGCCGTCGGGTCGCCCGAGTGAGATTGGAGGATGCGTGATGAGTAACGCAAGCGGATCGACGCCGAAGCCGGGCTCTGCCCGAGCGGAGGGCGCCGACGGTAGGACGGCAATGCTGGCTCGCGAATTGCCGGCGCGGGTGCCGTCCGTGATCGAGCGCTCGGTCGTGAGGGGGCCTACGGGGGAACCAGGGGTGCACCCGTGATCCTCGGCATGGTCGGTCTCGGGCGGATGGGCGGCAACATGACCGAGCGGCTCCGCCGCGACGGGCACGAGGTACGGACGTTCGACCCGAAGGTCGAGTCGACGGCCGGCACGCTCGCCGAGCTCGCCGGCCAGCTCGAGCCCCCACGGGCCGTCTGGCTGATGATCCCTG
>JACDAS010000274.1 GCA_013695295.1 Actinomycetota bacterium
GCAATCCCGAGGGCGAGTGCCGCCACATCAGCTGACGCCGCCGTCCCCTGGTACCAGGCGTGCGGCTTGTCCTCTAACCACTCCCTGGCGAGGGTGGTCTTTCCGTAGCCGGCCGGGGCGACCAGCATGATGATTTTCGCCGTGCTCTCGTCGAGCAAGCGCGTCAGACGTGGGCGCTTGATGATGTTTCGGCGCCCAACCGCTACCGCTTCTGCTTCTCTCTCCGCTGTCATCTCGTGACGGGAGTCGCAAGCCCGTGCCGCGAAAGCCTACACCGGTGCGGGTGGGTTTCGACTCTAGAGGCTGGCCCGCACCTGCGGCGGCCGCAGCGGCCGCAGGTGCGGGGTGCCGTCAGCCCTCGGAGTCGTCCCAGCGCGACCCGAGGCTTTCCGCGAGGGGGTCGCGGCCCGTCAGCGTTCGGTAAGCAACGGGAATCTGCCGTCGGCGCGTCACGCCCAGCTTCTGGCGAAGGACGTCGCAGTGAGCTTTGGCCGTCCGAGGTGAGATCCCGAGTCGCTCACCGACCTCCTCGTTGGAGCAACCTGCCGCGATCAGCTCGACGACCTGGCGCTGCCGCTGCGTGATCGCCGGGATCTGGTCTTTCAGCGCCGTGTACATCCCGCTACGAAAGCACGCCGGCGACTGCTTGTGAATTGACCGAAGGACGTATCTTTTGGCGGTTACACCTGGGGAAGCACTGTCCGGGCGCCGACGAAGCTCGCCTCGTGTCCTCTGGCGTTGGCCTCGCGAAGCTCCTCCTCGTCAAGCGCTCCGATCCGCAGGAGCAGCGCGAACTCGTCGCGCAGGTGGGTGCGCATCATCTCCGGCCCGTCGGTCGCGATCGTGAAGGCGACGCCGTGCTCGACGAACGCGCGGAAGGTTTCGCGGACGGCCTCCTCGTCGGCGAGGGAGCGCGTGAGCAGGTTCGAGGTGGGGCAGATCTCGAGCACGATCCCGGCGGCTCGCAGCGCCGCCATCAGCTCGGGGTCGCGCGCGGCGAGAATGCCGTGGCCGATCCGGTCCGGGCGGAGCACGTCGACCACTTCGGCGATCTCGTCCCGGCCGTGCTCGACACCCTCCTCCCCGACGTGAATCGTCACCCCGAGGCCGGCGTCGCGCGCCTCGTCCACCAGCGGTTCGAGAGCCGCGTACGGGTAGCGGGCGTCGCCCGGCCGAGGGCCGGCGATGTCGACGCCGACGATCCCGCGCGAGGCGTACCGGATCGCCTTCTCGACGATGGTCGCGTTCTGGCGCTCGTTGAACGTGCGATCCATCATGAGGATCAGGCCCGCCCGGACCTGTGGGTACTCGAGGCTGGCGCGGTCGAGGCCGCGGCTGGCAGCCATGATGATGTGGTCGAGGTCGCGCTCACCGCCTCTGTTTCGCTTCATCGGGTTGAATCGAAGCTCGAGGGTGGTGATCCGCTGCGAGCGGTACGCGCCCCCGATCGCCGCATGGACTGAGCGCTCGACCGCGAGCGGGCTCGACTGGATCAACTCCGTCCAGTGGTAGATCTCGTTGAGCGCGTCGAGGCTGGTCACCCGCCTCGGGTCGGCGATCGTAACCAGTCGATCGAACTCCCAGTAATCCTTGACCGGAAGCGCGATCCCCTGCTCGTGAGCGAGGCTCCAGAGGATCTCCGAGGCCACCGAGGCGCCGAGGTGCGTGTGCAGCTCGGCAAGGCCGCCGTCGGGCATGGCGCGAGTCTACTCACGGCGCCGGAGTCCCCTCTTAGCGCGCAACATATGTTTTTTGCATATACTGTCGGCATGCACGCACGACACGCCAGAGGAACGCGCTGCCGCCGCCGGGTCGGGGCCGGGCGCTGGGCCGTCCGCGCCCGGGTCGAGCGGTTCGTCGAGCCCGCGATCCTCTTGCTGCTCCGCGAACGCACCCTGCACGGGTACGAGCTGATCGACCTGCTGCCGGAGCTCACGGGGGGCGAGCGAATCGACGTCGGCAACCTCTACCGAACGCTCCGCGCGCTCGAGGACGACGGGATCGTGACCTCGGAGTGGAGCGCGAGCCTGCCGGGGCCCGCCAAGCGGACGTACGAGCTGACGGGCGAGGGCCGCCGCCTGCTCGACCTCTGGGCAGAGGCGCTGCGCGAGTCGCAGTCGATCGTCGCCAGTTTCCTGAAACGACACGACGAGAGGAGGTGATTGCATGCACAGACATCGTTCGAGACACCGCGGTGGATGCGGCCGTGGCTTCGGCCGCCGCTACCCGAACGCCGAGGAGCTCCTCCAGGCGCTCGAGGAGCACCAGAAAGACCTCGAGCAGGAGACGGCCGACGTGGCCGATCTGATCCGGCGCCTGCGCCAGGAGCGCTCGACGGAGACCGCCTCCGTCTAACCACGGGACGAAAGCCCCGCAGACGCGGGGCTTTCGCGGTTCGTCATAGTCTCTCGGCGATGAAGGTCGGGATCGTGGTTCCGTTCTCGTGGTCATTCTGGGGGGCCGTGAACGAGCATGCCGAGCTGCAGTCGGACGCCCTGGGTCGCCTCGGAATCGACGTGCGCACGATCATCGGCAACGACCCGCCCGGCACGTTCACACGCATCCTCCACCCGCGACACGGCCGGCACGACCGGCCGCCGGCCGACGTCCTGCCCGTCGGTCGCTCGGTGATCGTCCCCGCGAACGGGTCGCTGCCCAACATCGTGCTCAGCGCCAGAACACCGGGCAGGATCCGCCGTCTGCTCGAGGAGGAGTGCTTCGACGTGCTCCACCTGCACGAGCCGATGACTCCCGCCATCTGCGTCGCGACCCTCGCGCACGCGCAGTGCCCGATCGTCGCGACCTGGCATGCCGCGGGAGAGCTCGGCTGGATGCGGTACGGCTTGAAGTTCTGGGGCTTTCTGATCGACCGGATCGACCATCGCATCGCCGTCTCCGAGCAGGCTCGGGCCTCCGCCGCCCGCTGGCTTCCGGGGGACTACGAGGTGATTCCGAACGGCGTCCTGATTCCGCCTGCCGCCGACCCCGGCGAACGCGAGCACCGGGTTGTCTTCATCGGCCGTCACGACTCCCGAAAGGGTCTGCCGGTACTGCTCCGCGCCTGGCCGGAGCTGCACCGTCGCACGGGTCTGCGGCTTCGACTCGTCGGCGCTGACCCGCTCGCCGTCCAGCTCCTTCTGAGCCGGCACCGGATCGCGGAGACCGGCATCGACGTGCTCGGCTTCCTGAGCCAGGAGCGCCTGACCGACGAGCTGCTCGCGTCGAAGGCGCTGATCGCACCCTCGATCGGGATGGAGAGCTTCGGGATGGTGCTGACTCGCGCGTTCGCGTGTGCGACGCCGGTCGTCGCCTCCGACATCGCGGGTTACCGCGCCGTGACGACGCCGGAGACAGGAACGCTCGTGCCCCCGGGTGATGTGGCGGCGCTCGTGGAGGCGGTGGCCTCTCTCGTGGAGGACGAGCCGCGACGCCGGCGGCTTGGCGCCGCGGCCCGCCTCGTCGCTCAGGAGCGGTACTCGTGGGAGTCGATCGCAGTCCGACTCGCCGAGATCTACACGCTCCTGTCGGGCCGCACCCCGGCCAGCCTCGTCGCTGCGTCGTGAAGCTGCGAGCGGCGACGCGAAGCCCGTGGGTTCGGCTCGCCGCGGTCGCGACTCTCGCTGGCGTCGTGGCTGTGCTCCTGTGGAAGCGAGGGCCGGACTGGGGGCTGGTCGCCGACGCGTTCACGGTCGTCCGGTGGGAGTGGGTCGTCGCAGCGATCGGGCTGAACCTCCTTTCGGTCGTCGTCCGCGCATTCGCCTGGCGAACTGTGATCAACCAGGCGATGCCGCCGCCGCACCCGGACGCCCGCCTGGTCTTCTCCGCGTTCTCGGTCGGGCTCTTCGCGAACGCTGTCCTGCCGGGCCGGGTCGGAGAGCTGGCACGCGTCGCCGTCCTGACGCGCAAGCTGCCGAGCCGCGAGGGCGCCTGGGCGACGCTGGTCGGGAGCGTCGCCGCGCACCGTGTGTTCGACCTCGTGCCAGTGCTGCTCCTCGTCGTCTGGGTGCTCTTGACCGCCCGGATCCCGCACTGGGCGATCACGAGCCTCGAGGCGCTGGCGGCGATCGGCGTCACGCTCGCGGCAGTGCTCTTCTTCAGCGCCAGCCGGCACCCCGGGCAGCGGATCGACCAGGGGCTCGGACCCGTCCGCAGGGTGATCCTGCTGACCAGATACGGGCTCGGCGTCATGCGCGCGCCGGTCGCCGCCGGGATCGCGCTCCTCTTCCAGTGCCTGGGCTGGCTCTTGCAGCTGCTCGCGGTCTGGGCGACGATGCGCGCCTTCGATATCCGGCTCGAGCTCGCCGCCGCCGGGCTCGTGCTCGTTCTGATGAACATCGCGACGATCCTGCCGCTCTGGCCGGGGAACGTTGGGCTCCTCCAGGCGGCAATCGCTCTCCCGCTGGTCCACTACGGCGTCAGCTACCCGCGCGGCTTCGCATTCGGCCTGGGTCTCCAGGCGATCGAGGCCTCGGTCGGCATCGGGGTCGGCCTGATCTTCCTCGCGCGCGAGGGTCTGTCGTTCGCGATGCTGCGCGTGATGCCCGAGGCCACCCAGGCCGAGCTGCCGCAGGACGAGCCGCGGGCAGAGGAGGCTGCTCGCGACCGGACGCCCGAGCGCGTCCCGGGGTAGACAGCCCCTAACCCAGGCGTGCGGATCCTGGCCGCGCCCGCGAGCCTCAAAGGTGTGCTGAGCGCGACGGCGGCTGCCGACGCGATCGCGCTCGGAGCTCAGTCGGCGGGGGTCGATGCCGAGCGCCTCCCGGTCGCCGACGGTGGCGAGGGGACCGCGGAGGTCCTCGCAGCCTCGCTCGGCGGCGAGTGGCGGTCCGCAACCGTCCAGGATCCGCTCGGGCGCCCGGTCGAGGCCCGCTGGCTGCTGCTGCCGGAGGGGACCGCCGTCGTCGAGTCGGCCGAGGCGATCGGGCTCCTGCGTCTCTCCCCGAACGAGCTCGACCCGCTCAGGGCGACGAGCAGAGGCCTCGGCGAGCTGATCCTGGCCGCCCTCGCCGCCGAGCCCACGTCGCTCCTCGTCTGCCTTGGAGGTAGCGCGACCGTCGACGGTGGAGCGGGGCTGCGGGAGGTGGTCGGAGAGCGCCTGGCCCGGCACAGGGTCGTGGCGGCATGCGACGTCCGCAGCCCGCTCCTGGGCGAGCGCGGGGCGGCCCGTACGTTCGGTCCGCAGAAGGGCGCGAGCCCGGCCGAGGTCGAGGAGCTGGAGGCACGCCTAGCCGCGTCGGTGGAGCTGCGGCCCTTCGCGGCGCTGGCCGGGGCAGGGGCGGCCGGCGGCCTCGGTGCGGCGCTCGCAGCTCTCGGCGCGGAGCTCGTCTCGGGCGCCGAGCTTGTCCTCGATCGCCTTCGTCTGCGCGAGCGGCTCCGCGCTATCTCGCTCGCGGTGACCGGCGAGGGCGCCGTCGACCGGACGACGCAGGAAGGCAAGGCACCCGGAGCGGTCCTGCGCACCTGCCGGACGGCCGGGGTGCGCTGCGCCGTCTTCGGAGGGCGGATCGACGAGCGGATTCCCGGGGCGGAGCTGCATGCTCTGAGCGGTAATCCAGAACGAGCCGCGGAGGACCTGCGGGATCTCGGGCGGGAGCTAGCTGTCTCGCTGCTGCGCCTGGCGTAGCAGCTTGGCCATCGCCCGAAGCAGCTTCCATGCGATGGCGGAGTTGGACTCGACTAGGGGTCGGAAGTCCCAGGCCGTGAGGCCGTAGCAGAGGAGCGCTGTATCGGCTTTGACGGTCGCCGTCCGCTTCCCATCGTCGATCAGCGCGATCTCGCCGAAGTAGTCCCCCGAGCGGTAGGTGCGAACAACCTCCCCCCGCAAGGTGACGCTCGCCTCGCCCTCGCCGACGATGAAGAAGCCGACGCCGCTCTGGCCCTCCTCCGCGATCGTGTCACCCGCGTCGAATCGCCGCTCCTTGAACGAGTCTGCGAGCTGCGCCAGCTCGCGTCGTCCGAGATCTGCAAACAGCGGAACTCGCTCGATCAGCTCCACGGGGGCGGGCATCGAGCCGATTCTACGACACCGCGGCCCCTGCGCCTATTTCTCCGGCTTCGCGGCGTCCGCGCGGCGCACGAGTTCCTCGATCCTCCCCTGGGCGGCATCGAGCCTGCTGAGGCACAGGCGATACAGGTCCTCGCCCCGCTCCCAGAGGCCGATCGACTCCTCGAGCGTGGCCTCCCCCCGCTCGAGTCGCTCGACGATCGACTCGAGCTCCCGCTGGGCCTCCTCGAACCGAAGCTCCTCGCTCACGGACGCGTCTCTTGGACGCGGGCGCCGAAGCTGCCGGATGCAACTCGGACGTCCACCGTCTCGCCGGGCGCGAGTCGACCGGCCTCCCGGACCAGCCGGTCACCGCTCCGCACGATCGCATAGCCGCGATCCAGCGTTCCCTGAGGCGAGAGGGCCCGCAACCGCGCCGCGGCATGCTCGAGCCCGGCTCGGCGCCGCTCGAGCAGGAGCGCGGGCGCCCGGCGCAGCCGCCCGTGGGCGTGGGAGAGCCTGAGGCCGTGGTGCTCGACCCGCCGGTGCACGCCGCGGGCGATCCCCGCCCGGGCGCGGTCGAGTCGGGCGATAAGCTCGACGACGTCGGGAACGACCAGCCTCCCGGCAGCCGTCGGCGTCGAGGCACGGGCATCCGCGGCCAGGTCGCAGAGCGGCGTGTCCTGCTCGTGGCCGACCGCGCTGACGACCGGGACCGGGCACTCCGCCACCGCGCGGACCAGCCGCTCCTCGCTGAACGCAAGGAGATCCTCGAAGCTGCCGCCTCCCCGCGCAAGGACGACGACGTCCAACTCCGGCAGGCCGGCGAGCTCCTGCAGGACGGCCACGATCGCACCCGCCGCGCGTGGCCCCTGCACGTAGGTCTCGGCCACCACGACGCGGGCTGGCGGGAAGCGCGCGACGATCGTCGTGAGCACGTCCTGCTTTGCGGCCGCGTCGCTTCCGGTCACGAGCCCGATCCGGCGGGGAAGGAGGGGGAGGGGACGCTTGCGCGCCGGGTCGAAGAGGCCCTCGGCGGCGAGTTTGCGCTTGAGGCGTTCCAGGGCGGCCAGGTGCTCCCCGAGGCCGAACCGCTCGATCGAGAGCGCCCGCAGCCTGAAGTCCCCGCGGGCTTCCCAGAGCTCGGGCCGGCCGTAGACGTGCACGCGCTCGCCGTCCAGGAGGTCGAGGCGCAGGGCGTCGAACTGGCCGCGCGGCATCGAGACGCCGAGGCACGCGCCCTCCGCGGGATCCTTGAGCGTGAAGAACACGCTCTGCCAGGCCAGCTGCCGGCGTAGCTCGGTTACTTCGCCCTCGACCCAGACGGTGGGCAGCCGCTGGATCCAGCCGGCGACGCCCCGGTTGAAGGCGCCGACCGCGTAGACCTTGCGGTCGCCGTACTCGAGTGCTTCCACCTTCATCGCCGGTCAAGGATGCCACGCGTTCCGCCGGCGGAGCAGCGATCCGCGGTCGTGGGGACCGGCGGCCGCCGGGCCGGCCCGTCGTGACCGAGTCCGACCTCACTCGACGGCCTCGTGGCAAGTGCCCGAGACTCCTCGAGGCACACGCACGCGGCCCGCTCGACCGCTGAGCCTGGAGGGCTCTAGAGGAGGATCTCGGCCGCTGTTTCGGGACGGCAGCCGCGCAGCAGCAGGTCGACCGAGCGATGGAGGTCGGCCTCCGAGTGGGCGAGCTTTTCGGCGAGCGGCAGCGGGTAGCCCGCCTCGACAAGGATGTGGAGTCGCCAGCTCTCGACTTTCGAGCGCTCGCTGTAATCGGTCTCGGCGGTCTGGGTCATGTCGTCAGGCGCTTTCGTTCGCCCTCCTCTAGACGAACCCTCTCAGCGAGAAGTTGCGGTCTTAACACAATGTTCAATCCCCGGCTGGCATGCGGATCCTCGTCCGGTCAAACGTGGAGTCGATTCGGGCGGCGAGCTCTCTGAGCCTCGCCTCGAGGACGCCCCGCTCGACCTCGCCCTCCTTCGCGGCCTCCTTCACGCGCTCACGGAGGGTTGCCTCGGCGTCGGAGAGCCGGCGCTCCAGCGAGGCGATGAACTCGTCGCGCTGGCGCTCGAGGCCGGCCGTGATCTGGCGCAGGCGCTTATCGAGGCGCTGCCCGCCCGCGTCGCCGACCTGGGTGAGCCGCTCGCCCAGGATCGTGTCGGCCTCGCGAGCAAAGACGGCGACCGCCCGATCGAGCTCGCGCGAGAGCCGCCGGGCCGCCTCCTCCCGCGCCACCTTGATCGAGCCGTCGAACTGCTGGCTGGCCGCCTCCGCAAAGCGCTGCGCCTCCCGCGAGACCGCGCGGCGGAGCTGCTCGACCTGTCGGCGCTCGGAGTCGGCGAGCGCCGACTGCATCCTTCCGACCGCCTCGGCGGCCTCGCGCTCGACCTGCTCGGTAAGCTCGCGCTCCCGGCGCCGCAACCGCTCACCGACCTCGTGGAGCGCGCGGCGGCGCTCGGTCGAATGTGTCTCGAGCTCGGAGGTCGCGGTTGCAACGGCGTCCTCGGTTGCCCGTTCGAGCTCCGCCCGGAGTCGCGCGAGCGAGGCGTGGTACTCCTCGCTCGCGGCCTTCAACCGGTCGGCGTCGGCCGCCATCCGGGCCTCCGCCTGCGACATCAGCTGCCGCTGGCGCTGCTCGAACGTGGCGAACTGACCGATCAAGCCCTGCTGCACCCGCTCCACGTCCTCCGCCCAGGCTGCGAGCTTCGCGGCGACGCTTTCCTGCACCGCCGAGAGCGTGCGGCTGAGCTCGATCGCTGCTCGATCCTCTCGCTCTGCGACCTCGCGGCGCCGCTCCTCTGCGATCCGGCGCTCCTCCGCGGCGAGGAGCGAGACGGACTCCGCGCGGGCGCGGGCGAGTGTCCGTTCGAGCTCGGCGGCGCGCTCCGCCGCCTCGCGCTCGATCAGCGCGTCGAGCCGGGCGAGGGCGCCTGAGAGCGCCTCTTCGCCGGGGGGTGCTTCGACGCCTCGCTTCCTGAACGGCACGCCGGCCATGGTAGTTCGTCTCGGAGGCTCTGAAGCGTCTAGCCGACGCGGAGCACGACCAGCGCCGTCGCCAGGAGGACGATCGCGGCGGCGAGAGTACGGAGCGCTGCCTCGGCGGGCCCGAGCAGAAGCTCTGCGGTGACCGGCTCCGAGCCGCCCCCGTCCAGCTCGAGCGCACCGGAGACGCGCTGCACGTGGCGGCGCACCCTGCGGGCGTGGGTCGAGAGGCGGCGTTGGGCGAGGCTGGCGCAGGCCGCGAATCCGGCAGCCAGCAGTGCCCCTGCGGAGATGGTCCCTGCGCTCGCGAAGTAGCCTGTCAGCAGGGGAAACGCACCCCAGGCGAGCGCGAAGGTCGCGTCGTTGTGCAGCACCCCTCCTGCGAGCTCGAGGTTGTAGGCGACGACGAGCACGGTGCCGACGGCCACGAACCCGAGCAGCCACAGGTCGAACGCGATCGCGCCGGCGACTCCGATCGCGACCGCCCCGGCGATCGCGACGACGGCCAGGCCGCCGAGGACCCGGTCGGGGATCCTCGTACGCAGTGGGTGCCCGCTCAGCTCGTCGAGCGCGTGCGCGCCGATCCCCACTGCGAGGAAGAAGGCCGCGAGCGCGGCTAGCAGGCGCCCGACGCGAAGCTCCGGCGCGAGCGCGGCGCCGATCGCCACGTAGCTCAGGTGCCAGAGGCTGTACGGCACGTGGAGCAGCGTGACGTAGTCGCGCCACCCCGCCGGCGCCAGCGCGTAGAACGCCGGGCGCACCTCGTCGCTCATCTCAGCGGCTCCCCCAGGTGACGACGCCCCCGCCGAGGCTCAGGCGGCGGCTGCGGACGTCGCGGATCCCAGCTCCGTGCCAGAGGTCCCGCGTCCGCGCGGGCGGAAAGCGCCTGTCGAAGTCTCGGATGCTCGCTCCGAGGAAGGAGCCGACGGCGCCCCAGGCCGGGGAGACTGCCCGACCGAGGAGGGGGAGCCCGGCCCGGACGTACAGCTCCCAGGCCGGGCGCCAGAGGCCCCGCGGGACGGCGAACTCCAGCGAGGCGATCGTCCCGCCCGGACGCACCACCCGCGCGAGCTCGGAGAGCGTCTCCGCCGGCTGCTCGACGTAGCGCAGGAGGTACGTGAAGGTCAGGCCGTCGAAGGAGGCGTCCTCGAACGGCAACTGCTCGGCCCGGCCCTGCACGAGCGAGATCCGCCCGGCGAGTCCCGCCCGTGCGACGCGCTGCCTAGCCGTCTCGAGCATCTCGGGACTCTGGTCGAGCGCGACGACCGAGCAGCCGGTCCGTCGGCTCAGCTCGACCGCGACAGCGGCGGTCCCCGTGGCCACGTCGAGGATGCGGTCGCCGGGGCGTGCGCGCACGCGCGAGACGAGATAGCGGCGCCAGCGCGGGTCCTGGCCGAACGAGAGGAGGGCCGCATAGCGGTCGTAGGTCGGGCCGAGGGGAGCGAAGAGCTTCCGCGCCTCGCGGCTCCGTCCGGACACCGCTCCCATCTGGGGCGAGTCTATTCTTGCCCCGTGCCGCTGAGCGAGGATCTGGCCAGCGCAGCGGCCGCCGCTCGAGCTTACGCCGACGACGAGGAGGAGCTGGCCGCTGTGATCCCTGCGGAGCCAGCAGGCGCCGTTCGCGTCTATCTCTGCGCCTTCGGCCGCGAAGGCGAGCAGAAGCGCTGGCTGGCGCTCGATCGGGAGGGCCGACCGCTCCACGACCGCAGGCTCCTGCGCGAGGCGGTCTCGATCGCCGCCATGTGCGAGCTGGCCGAGGAGGTAGCCGGGGGAGGCGACCTCGAGGAGCTCCGTCGGCAGCTCGTGGCCCTGCGAGTCACCGAGAACCCGCCCGGGATCGATGAGGCCGAGCGGGCCGCGCTGGCGCTCGAGCAGCTGCTCGGACGAGCGCCCCGCGTCGCCTCGCCGGGCTACCTGGACGAGGTCGGCGGCGCCACGCGGCGCCTCGAGCAGGCGCTGGGAGGCACCGGCACGTCGCCGTTCGCGAGCGCGATGACGAGCGCCGTGGGCTCGATCGACGAGCTGACCCGAGACGTGGAGGGCAACTACAAGCTCCAGCTCGGCTGAGGTCGGGCCGCCGCCGCCCGCCCGACTGCTCGGAAACCGGCACAATGCGCCTATGGAGGGCGGCGGTTTCGGCTTCCCGTTCGGGGGCGACCCGGAGGATCTCCTCCGCGGCCTGCGCGAGTTCGCCGAGCAGCAGTCGGAGACGGTCGCCGCTACCCAGCGAGAGCAGTTCGCGACGCTGACGCTGAACACCGCCGTCGAGCTGACGGCGGCGGCGTTGAAGCGGATCGAGGCCTCGGGCTCGCCCGCGGAGCAGGCGAGCGCGCTCCGCGAGGCGATGCGGGTGCTCTTCCCGGAGGCGGTGGCCCTCGTCAGCGCCGCTCGCCAGGGGTTCATGCGCGAGCGCTGAGCCCCGACGTCCGCCGCGAGTCGGCCGCATAGAATCGGCGCGCCCGTGGCCCTGCTCGACCGAGCCATCGTCCGGATGCTGCCCGTCGTGCCGAGGCCGGTCGTGCGGAAGCTGTCCGAGCGATACATCGCCGGGCCGGAGCTCGCCGATGCCTGCCGGGTGATCAAGCGAGAGAACGCGGCAGGCAGCCACGCCACGGTCGACGTCCTCGGCGAGTCCGTCGATGACGAGGTCGAAGCCCGGGCCTTCGTCGAGGCATACCTGCGCGTCCTGCGGGCGATCGAGCGCGAGGGCCTCGACTCGAACGTGAGCATCAAGCCGACGGCCTTCGGACTCGGGCTCGGCTACGAGGTCTGCCGCGCCAACCTCGAGGAGGTGATCGCGGACGCCGCCTCTAGAGGCAACTTCGTCCGGATCGAGATGGAGGACTCGAGTTGCACCGACGAGACGCTGGCCCTCTACCGGGAGCTGCGGGGGGCCGGGCACGAGAACATCGGCGTCGTCCTGCAGGCCTACCTTCGGCGCACGCCCGCCGACATCCGCGCGCTGGCCGACCTCCGGCCGAATGTCCGGCTGGTCAAGGGCATCTACGTCGAGCCGCCCTCGCTCGCCTACCGGGGCTTCGACGAGATCCGGGCGAGCTTCGTCGCCTGCCTCGAGGCGCTGCTCACGGCCGGTGCCTACGTGGGCGTCGCCACCCACGACGAGTGGCTCGTCGACGAGGCCTGCCGGTTGCTGGTGAATCGCCCGCGCGAGGAGTACGAGTTCCAGATGCTGCTCGGCGTGCGCCGGGAGCTCGGGGCGCGGATCGCCGCCGACGGGCACCGCCTCCGCATCTACGTGCCCTTCGGCGAGCGCTGGTACGAGTACTCGCTGCGGCGCCTGCAGGAGAACCCGAAGATCGCCGGCTACATCGCGGCGGACACCTTCGGACGCCTCCTGCACCCCCTGAACGGTCGCGGTCGCAAGGCCTGACCCGCGCCCTCACGCCGGCAGCGAGAACCCTCCGTCCACCACCAGCGTCTGCCCGCGGATCATCTCGGCGTCCGGCGAGCAGAGGAAGCTGACAGCGGCCGCGACGTCTCGAGGCTCGACGAGCCGGCCCGCCGGAGTCCGGCTCCGACCGGCCTCGAGCATCTCCGCCCGGTTCGGGAAGTGCGCGAGCGCGCCGGTCTCGACGACCCCCGCCGAGACGGCGTTGACCCGGATCCCGAGCGGCGCCAGCTCGACGGCGAGGTAGCGGACGACCGCCTCGAGCGCAGCCTTGGACGTCCCGACGAGCACGTAGTTGTCCAGCACGCGCGTCGAGCCGAGGCTCGAGATCGCGACGATCGAGGAGCCGGGCCGCATCGAGGGGACCGCGGCGCGCGTGAGCGAGAGGAGCGCGCGGGCATTGGCGCCGAGTGTCCAGTCCCAGTGTTTGTCCTCCGTCTCCAACGCGGGCCGGATCACGCCTGTCGCTGCGCTGTGGACGAGCACGTCGAGCGGGCCGAGAGCCGCCACCTCGCGGGCCACCCGCTCGGAGGCCACGTTCCCGCGGAGGAGCACCGGCTCGGTGCCGAGTGCCTTGAGCTCCGCCGCAGCTTGCTCGGCCGCTGCGTCGCCGCGCAGGTAGCCGATCACGACGCGGGCGGCCCCGAGCTCGGCGAAGCGGAGCGCGATCGCCTTGCCGATGCCGCGAGACCCCCCGGTCACGAGGACCGAGGCGTGCTCGAAGCTCATCGCCGCGGCAGCGGCTCGTCGGCGGGAGCCGAGCTTGGAAGCTCGCCCCACCCGGGACGGTCGCGGTGGGCCCGGCCGCCATCGTGCGCCTTCGAAGACGCGTGCCCCAGCGCGTCGAGCAGCTGCAGCTTCTCGTCGGCATAGGCCCGGACCGGGTGTCCGGCTGAAAGCGCGGAGACGAGCTCGCGGACACGGGCCCGGAGCTGGTAGGCGAAGTGAGGCGTGGCGGGCCCGACGAGGGCATCGATGTCGTCGCGGGTCGGCTCGCGCATGTCCGAACCCTAAATCACGCGATGGTTGATCGGAAACTCACGTACCGGCAGGGATGGCCCAGACCAAGCAGGGCGACAGGGCCGGAGGTGGCGCGTAGCATCGCTACGTGCCGCGTTCGGACGTGGCGTCCGGCGCCGCGTCTGGGCCACCAGCTGCGCTGCGTGAGTTTCCGATCAACCATCTACTAGTGTCGACAGGTGCGCTGGCGCCCCACGGCGGTCGACGTGATGCTCGTCGTGACGGTCGTCGTCTGGGCGTTCAACATCACGGTGACGAAGTACGTCCTGACGCACGGGTTCCGCCCGCTGGCGTACGCGTCCGTCCGCTACGTGGCTGCCGCGGTGCTGTTCGCGGCGCTGACGCTCGCGCTCGAGCGCACGCTCGCCGTCGGTGGGCGCAGGAGCCTCGGCCTGCTCGGCGCGGCGACCGTGTTCGTCTTCCTGAACCAGCTCGCTTTCGTCTACGCGCTGAAGCTGACCACGGCGACGACGGTCGCGCTGATCCTCGGCACGACGCCGATCTTCACCGCGCTCTTCTCGTCTGCGGTCGGACTGGAGCGCCTCTCGCGGCGGTTCTGGGCGGCCGCGCTGATCACCTTCGGGGGCGTGGCCCTGATCGCGTTCGGAAGCGGCGGCACGCTCTCGGCCGACCTGGCCGGCGACCTGCTCGCGGTCGGGCTCGCGGCCACCTGGGCGCTGTACTCCGTCTCGATCGCGCCACTGATGCGACGGTACTCGCCCTACCGGATCAGCGCCGTCGTGCTGCTGGCGATGTCGATTCCGCTCGTGGTGACGAGCAGCGGCCAGCTGGCGAAGCAGGACTACGGCGGCATCGGCTCACTCGTGTGGCTCGGCCTCGGGTTCGCGATCGTCGGGCCGCTGGTGCTGACGAACGTGCTCTGGTTCAAGGCGATCGACCGGGTCGGGCCCTCGCGGGCCACGCTGTTCGCGAACCTGCAGCCGTTCGTCGCCGCTCTCTTCGCCTTCGTGCTCCTGTCCGAGGAGATAACCAGCCTGCAGATCGCAGGCGGCGTGGCGATCGGGGCGGGCATCGTCCTCGACCGCAGGCACCCGGCGTCCGCGCCGCCGGGTGCCGAGTAGGGTGAGCTCGATGGGTTCGCTGGCGGGCTGGCGGGCGCGGCTTGCCCACAAGCCTCCGGGCTACCGGTACACGATCGGCCGGATCCTCGCCATCTACGCCGGCCTGATGGTGACGCTGATGCTGGCCACCCTCGACCAGACGATCATCGCGACCGCGCTACCGACGATCGTCTCCGACCTCGGCGGTCTGACGAGCTACACGTGGGTGATCACGGCGTACCTGCTGACGACGACTGTGACCGTGCCGCTCTACGGCAAGCTCGGCGACATCTACGGCAGGCGGCGGCTGTTCATCGCCTCGATCGCGATCTTCCTCGTCGGGTCGGTGCTCTGCGGCGTCGCGCAGAACATGATCCAGCTCGTCGTCTTCCGCGGGATCCAGGGCCTCGGCGCCGGGGGAATCTTCCCGCTCGCGCTGGCCACGGTTGCGACGATCGTGCCGCCGCGCGACCGGGGCCGCTACCAGGGTCTGATCGGCTCGAGCTTCGCGGCCGCATCGATTCTGGGCCCGACGCTCGGCGGCTTCATCGTCGACACCGCGAGCTGGCGTTGGATCTTCTACGTCAACGTCCCGGTCGGGGGCCTCGCGCTGGTCGTGATCTGGCTCACCATGCCCCGCGAGGCCGAATCGGTACGGCGGTCGGTCGACTACCTCGGCGCAGCCCTCCTCGGAGCGGGCACCGCGGCCCTGATGCTCGGCCTCGTCTGGGGCGGTCGGGAGTACCCGTGGGTCTCCGCGCCCGTCCTCGGCTCGCTGGCGGGGGCGGCTGTGCTGCTCTCGCTCTTCGCCGTGGTCGAGCTCCGCGTTCCGGAGACGATCCTCCCGTTCGACCTGCTCCGCCGCCGGACGGTCGCAGGCGGCGTCGCTGCGATCACGCTCGTGGGTATGGCGATGCTCGGCACGATCGCCTTCGTGCCCCTCTTCGTCCAGGCGGTGATCGGCACCTCGGCGACCGCGTCCGGGGTCGTCCTGACGCCTTTCATGCTCGCGGCCGTGCTGGCGAGCGTGCTCTCCGGTCAGTGGATCTCCCGCAGCGGGCGCTACAAGCCGAACGCGATCCTCGGGCCGGTCGTGCTCGGCGCCGCCCTCTTCGGGCTCTCGCGCCTGGACGAGACCGCGACGCGGGCCGACGTTGCGCTCTACGCGGTGGTCGCCGGCGCCGGACTGGGTCTGATGATGCAGACGTTTGTCCTCGCGGTGCAGAACGCGGTGCCGGTCTCCCGGGTGGGCTCGGCCACAGCGCTCGTGCAGTTCGCACGCTCGATCGGCGGCACGCTCGGAATCACGATCATGGGCGTCATCGTCAGCCAGGGCCTACCGGCCGGAACCGGCAGCCGGGCCCCCGGCGTCGACCGGCTGCCGCCCGGGCTTCGCGCCGAGCTCGCCGACGCGATGCAGCCTGCCTTCCTCGCCTCGGCCTGCATCTGCGTCGTGGCGCTCCTCGTCGTTGTCTTCGTGATGCGCGAGCTGCCGCTCCGGCGGGACTTCGAGGAGCCGGTGCTGGAGCCCGTGCCGTTAACATCCGGCCCGAGGTGACCGATTTCATGCCGATCGACGGGTGGGACCACCTCGAGCTCTACGTCGGCAACGCCAAGCAGTCGGCCTACTTCTACGAGCACGCGTTCGGGTTCATGCGCACCGCGTACGCGGGTCCCGAGACCGGGGTGCGAGACCGCGCCTCCTACGTCCTCGAGCAGGGCGACATCCGGCTCGTGCTGACGAGCGGGCTGGTGGCGGACAGCGAGGTCACACGGTTTGCCTGCGCGCACGGCGACGGGGTCAAGGACGTTGCGCTGGGCGTTCCCGACGCGGCGGAGGCCTACGGGCAGGCCGTCGAGCGAGGCGCCGCGGGCGTCGCCGAGCCGCACTGGGTCGAGGACGAGCACGGCCGGGTCGAGCTGGCCTCGATCGGCACCTACGGCGAGAACGTCCACACCTTCGTCAACCGGTCGGCGTATGGGGGCATTTACCTCCCTGGCTACCGCTCGGAGTCCGGGAACGGGGCCTCCCCGGCGGGCCGCGGGATCGGCCTGCGCTCGATCGACCACGTCGTGGGCAACGTCGAACTGGGCGAGATGGACCGCTGGGTGAGCTACTACGAGCAGGTGCTCGGCTTCACCGAGCTGATCCACTTCTCGGACGAGGCGATCTCCACCGAGTACTCGGCGCTGATGTCGAAGGTGATGACGGACGGCGAGGGGAAGATCAAGTTCCCGATCAACGAGCCGGCCGAGGGCAAGCGGAAGAGTCAGATCGAGGAGTACCTCGAGTACTACGGCGGCGCGGGCGTCCAGC
>JACDAS010000281.1 GCA_013695295.1 Actinomycetota bacterium
AGCCGTCCCGTGAGACACAAGGTCACCGTCGTCGGAGCCGGCAACGTCGGCGCGACCTGCGCCCAGGAGCTCGCGCGGCGCGACTACGCCAACGTCATCCTGGTCGACATCAAGGAAGGCGTGCCGCAGGGGAAGGCGCTCGACATCAACCAGGCGGCCGCGGTCCTCGGCTACGAGCCGAACGTGTCGGGTACGAACGGGTACGAGGAGACCGCGGGCTCGGAGGTCGTTGTGATCACCGCGGGCCTGCCGCGCTCGCCCGGGATGAGTCGCGACGACCTCGTCACGACGAACGAGCAGATCGTCTCGTCCGTGACCGAGCAGGCGATCGCCGCCTCGCCGGACGCGATCCTCGTGGTCGTGTCGAATCCGCTCGACGCGATGTGCCACGTGGCGAAGAACGTCTCGAGCTGGCCGAAGGAGCGCGTGTTCGGGATGGCCGGAATCCTCGACACCGCGCGCTTTTCCACCTTCATCGCCTGGGAGACGGGCTCGTCGGTCAAGGACGTGACGGCGACCGTCCTCGGCGGCCACGGCGACCAGATGGTCCCGGTCGTGTCGGCGACGACAGTAGGTGGCGTCCCGCTCACGAAGCTCGCCCCGTCCGACCGGATCGAGGCGATGGTCGAGCGGACGCGGAAGGGTGGCGGCGAGCTCGTGCAGCTGCTCTCGACCTCGGCGTGGTACGCGCCCGGAGCCGCGGCGGCCCAGATGGTCGACGCAATCGTGCTCGACGAGAAGCGCGTGCTTCCGTGCACGGCGTACCTCGAGGGCAAGTACGGGATCGAGGGCCTCTACATGGGCGTCCC
Source organism: Actinomycetota bacterium (assembly GCA_013695295.1). Taxonomy (GTDB): domain Bacteria; phylum Actinomycetota; class Thermoleophilia; order Gaiellales; family Gaiellaceae; genus JACDAS01. The sequence goes on from JACDAS010000281.1 coordinate 810, forward strand.
CGTGAAGGTCGGAGCCGGCGGGGTCGAGGAGATCATCGAGCTGGACCTGACCGGCCAGGAGCAGGGCTGGCTGCGCGAGTCCGCCGACGCCGTGCGCGAGGTCGTCGGTGTGCTCACGAGGCAGAGTCCGTGATCCTGACGCGGGCATCGCAAGCGACGCCCTAGGAGCCGCGTGGATCTCGGCCTGACTGGGCGCACAGCGATCGTGTGCGGAGCCTCGTCCGGAATGGGCCTCGCGATCGCAGAGGCGCTCGCCGCCGAGGGGGCCAACGTCGCCATGTTCGCGCGCCGGCGCGAGGTGCTCGAGCGCGAGGCCGAGCGGCTCGGCGCCCTGGCGGTTCGGGGTGATCTGACCGTCGCGGCAGACCTCCAGCGGCTCGTGGAGCGGACGGTGGACGCGTTCGGCGGTGTCGACGTCCTCGTCAACAACGGCGGCGGCCCGCCGCGGGGAGCCGCGGCCGGGCTCTCGGACGACGCCGTCGAGGGAGCCGTCGAGCTGCTGCTCCTACCCGTGATCCGCCTGACGAGCCTCTGCCTCCCCTACCTCGGCCGCAGCGGCCACGGCCGAGTGATCACGATCACCTCGACCTCCGTGAAGCAGCCGATCGAGAACCTCGCGCTCTCGAACGCGATCCGTCCCGGCGTCGTGGGCTGGTCGAAGACCCTGGCCCGGGAGGTGGGTGCCAGCGGGATCACCGTCAACGCGATCGCGCCCGGGCGGATCGATACGGATCGCCTGCGCGAGATCTATGACGGCCGCAGCACGCCCGAGCAGGACCTCGCCGAGATCCCGCTCGGGCGCTTCGGCGAGCCGCGGGAGGTCGCCGAGGTCGTGTGCTTCCTCGCGTCGGACCGCGCCGCCTACGTCAGCGGCGCGGTGATCCCGGTCGACGGCGGCCTGACCCGCGGGCTGCTCTGACGTGCGGCCCACGCGGCTCGTCGCAGCGCTCGTATTCGTCGCCGCCCTCGCGCTGGCCGTCCTGTGGCTGATCCCGTCGGATCACTACCTACTGCTGCCCGACCCGGCGCGACCCGTCGATCCGCTGGTCACGGTGCCCGGCGAGAAGGCCGAGGACGGTTCACGGCAGGAGGGCATCTACTTCGTGGCCGTGATCGAACGGCGGGCCTCGCTGCTCGAGCGATACTTCCCGGGCCTTCGGGACGGTTCCTCGCTGATCCCCGCCCGCAACCTGGCCCCTCCGGGTGTGAACGACGCCGCGCGGCGCCAGGGCGACCTGCGCGAGATGAGGCGCTCCCAGTCGGTTGCGGCAGCCGTCGCCCTTCGCGCGCTCGGCTACAAGGTCCGCGCCCGGTCGGTCGGGGTGCTCGTGACCGCGGTTTTCGATGGCGCTCCGGCCGTGGGGAAGCTGCAGCCGACGGACATCCTGACCTCAGTCGACGGAGAGCCTGTCCGGGCGCCGGCCGGCCTCCGGCGCCTGATGCGCCGACGAAAGCCCGGCGCGGTCGTCCGGCTCGGGGTGCGCCGCGGCACGAAGCTCCTCGAGGTGAGGATCGAGACGGCAGCCGACCCGGACGACCGCGACCGGGCGATCCTCGGTGTCCTCGTCGCCCAGGCGGCTGACATCGAGCTGCCCGTCCGCGTACGGATCGACGCGGGCAGCGTGGGCGGTCCCTCCGCAGGCCTCGCCTTCGCCCTCGACGTGATGGAGGAGCTCGGGCGGGACATCGACCGTGGCTACCGCGTCGCCGCGACCGGGGCGATCGAGCTCGACGGGCGCGTCACTCCCATCGGCGGCGTCCGACAGAAGACGCTCGGCGTGCGCAAGGCGGATGTTGACGTCTTCCTCGTCCCCGCTGGGGAAAACGCAACCGAGGCCCGCCGGAGCGCCGGGGAGGTACGCATCATTCCTGTGAAGACCTTTCCACAGGCGTTGCGTGCCCTGGCAACCTTGCCGCCAAAATCCTAGAAAATGCCTGCTAAGTGGCGTGATTCGCAACTGCCGCAAATAGCAACTTATTCGGCGCGAGCTCCCTTGCGGACGCGGCCGAAACTCCCGATGATGGCCCCTCTTTCATTGCCGAGGAGGCGAGCAAGACTGCAGATGGGCAAGAAAACCGTTACAAGCTGTGATGACTGCTATTTCCGCCGCGCGGGCCTCTGCGCCCTCCTCCTGAACGAGCCGTGCCCCACGTTCCGGCGC
>JACDAS010000302.1 GCA_013695295.1 Actinomycetota bacterium
TCCGCTCCCCGAGCGCGAGTACTGCCCCTCGCACCAGCATCTCGAGACCTCGGTCGCGGCCTGACCGAGTGACGCCTGACGGCGTCACGGCTGGGACCTAACCGGCGAGCCAGTCGAGTACGGCGCGACGCGCGAAGCGCCACTCCCGCCCGACCATCCTCCCCGGTAGCTCCCCTCTCCCCGCAAGCTCACGAACCGTCCGCTCGCCTACCTGCAAAAACTCCGCGAGCTGTGCCGAAGTGAGGACCTCGAGCGAACTCGAGGGTTGCGTCGACGCGGCTGGCCATTCCTCCCCGAGAACGTCGAGGTACCGGTCGAGGAGAGCAGCCACCACCTCCTGCTTGGGCCGGCCGAGCGCAGCAGCGGCCGAGTTGAGCTTGGCGGCGGAAGCGGCGGGAACGCGGGCGAAGAGCGCTACGGGCGACTGCCCCGTCGGAGCGAATCCGAGCCCGGTACGATCTGCTGGCATGCTATCAGAATATCAACTTGATATCCTTAGTGCCGTGCGCGTGTTGATGTTCGGAGGGACCGGGCTCATGGGCCCCTTCGTCGTGCGAGAGCTCGATCGCCTCGGTCACGAGATCACTGTCTGCCACCGCGGCGAGCACGAGCCGGGCCTGCCGCCCACCGTTCGTCACGTCCACGGCGACCTCGCCTCGTTCGGCGACCGCGTCGACGGCCTGCGCGGGCTGCGCCCTCACGTCGTCCTGGACATGCTCGCCTTCACGCGCGCCGACGCCGCCCGGATCGGAGCCTTCGCCGGCGTGGCCCACCGGGCTGTGGTCGCGTCGAGCTGCGACGTCTACCGGGCCTACGGCCGGCTCTGGCGGACGGAGCCCGGTCCGCCCGATCCGGTGCCGCTGACCGAGGATTCGCCTCTGCGCGAGCGCGTGATCGACGAGGGATACGACAAGGTCGGGGTCGAGGAGGCGCTGCGCCGGCTCGACCTGCCCACGACGGTGCTGCGCCTACCCGCCGTCCACGGCCCGGGCGACTACCAGCACCGCCTCTGGAGCCACCTGAAGCGAATGGACGACGGGCGTGCGGCGATCCTGCTCGACGAGCAGCTCGCCGGCTGGCGCTGGACGCGCGGCTATGCAGAGGACGTCGCGCACGCAATCGTGCTCGCCGTCACCGACCCGGGCTCTGCCGGACGGACGTACAACGTCGGCGCGGATCCGGTGCCGACCGAGGCGGAGTGGGTCGCGGCGATCGCCGAGGCGGCGGGATGGGAAGGCGAGGTCGTGACGGCTCCGTCGAAGACGCTGCCCGAGTACCTGCGGGAAGACGCCTTCGACCTGCGGCAACAGTACGTCCTCGACTCGAGCCGGATCCGGCGCCAGCTTGGGTACGAGGAGGTTGTCGACCCCATCGTGGCGCTCAGGCGGACGGTCGAATGGGAGCGTGCGAATCCACCGGGTCCCGAGCACCCGCACCCGACGCGGGTCGACCGGTTCGACTACGCCGCGGAGAACGCCGCGCTCGAGGCCGCAGGGGCGTAAAGCCCGAGCCGCGCGGCCGATTCGGTTCCAGCCCGGAGAAGCCCGGCCTCTCGCTTTGCGAGCGTTAAGCTCGCGAAGCAATGTCCCACGACACCGACAAGCTGATCCGCCAGCTCTCGCTCGTCGCCTACCTGATGGCGGAACGGCGGCCTCTGACCGCCCGCGACGTGAAGCGGAACGTGGAGGGGTACTCCGAGATGTCCGACGAGGCCTTCGCGCGGCGGTTCTACTCGGATCGCGCGGAGCTCGTGGCACTCGGCGTCCCCCTGCACGCCCAGCGCGACGAGATCACGGGCGAGGAGCTGTACACGCTCCGCTCCGAGCGGTACTTCCTCCCCCCGCTCGAGCTGTCCGATGACGAGCTCGCGGCGCTCCAGACCTGCCTCTACCTGCTCGAGGGCCAGTTCGCCTACGCAGAGCCCCTGCGACTCGCGCTCCAGAACCTCGCGCTGGGCCGCCCCGGGTTCGACGAGGCGCCGACCGAGACGGCGGTGCGGGTCGAGGTCCGCGACCCCGACTACTCGGCGGAGATGCCGAGCCGGCTGGCGAAGCTCGAGGGGGCGATCTCGAAGCAGCGGACGATCCGGTTCCAGTACTGGGCGATCGCGCGCGACGAGGTCTCCCAGCGGAGCCTCAACCCGTACGCACTCCTGTCCGACAACGGCATCTGGTACGTGGTCGGCCACGATCTCGGGCGTGCGGACATCCGCACCTTCCGGGTCTCCCGGATCCGCGGGGAGATCCGCTTCGCGACGCGCCGCGAGCGCGACTTCCGCCTGCCGCCCGACTTCGACATCGAGCGATACCGCGGCCGGCCTCCCTGGCAGGTCGGTGACCTGGTCGGCGAGGCGCGGATCGAGGTCGGCGGGGATACGGCCTGGTGGGTCGAGCGCACGTACGGCTCTTCGGGGCGCCTCGAGGACGGGTCGTTCGTCACGCGCTACTCGAGCGTCGCCCTGCTCGCCTCCTGGATCCTCCGGCAGGACGGGCGCGCCCTCCCCGCCGCACCGGCGGAGCTGCGTCGCGAGGTGGCCGCAAGCCTGCGGAGGGTGCGGGAACGCCACGAGGGCCCGCCGCCCGAGCCCGCGGCCGACGACGAGCGTCCCGGCGAGGTGGACTCCGGAGAGCGCCCGACCGGACCCGTCGTGCCGGAGCGGTTTGCGGTGCTCCAGGCGCTGCTCGCCTACCTGCTCGACCGCTGCGGCGACGAGCCGGAGGCCCGGATCCCGGCTGCGGACCTGGTCGCGCGCTTCAAGATCCCCGCGGAGGCGCTCGAGGAGCACCTTTCCCTCCTCAACCTGGTCAACTTCGGCGGCGGGTGCTACGCCGTCTACGCCGAGCTTCGCGGGGACATCGTGCACGTCGACAAGGAGATGTTCGGAGACACGTTCAGGTCGCCCCCGAGGCTCACCCCGCTCGAGGCCCGCGCGATCCGGCTTGCGCTCGAGTTCGTCGGGCCGATGATCGCAGCGGACGCCAACACCCCGCTCGAGCGGGTCCGCCGCAAGCTCGAGGAGACATTCGGCGAGTTCGAGCTCGCCCAGACGCCCGCTCCGCAGGTCGATGAGACGGAGGAGGATCTCGTCAACGCGCTGACCCGGGGGATCAGAGAGGGCCGGCTGGTCGAGCTCGACTACCTGAAAGAGGGCGAGGAGACGGCCTCCCCCCACCTCGTCGAGCCCTACTCGATCGAGCGCAGGCTGCCGCACTGGTACGTGCACACCTGGGATCTGACCCGTGGCGGCGAGCGGAGCTTCCGCCTCGACCGGATGCGAAGCGCCCGCCTCACCGGCCGGACCTTCGAGGCCCGCGAGGGATTCGAGCCCCGGGGGTTGCGGGGTGCGATCCCGGCGCGCATCTGGTACTCGCCCGAGATCGCGCGCTGGCGGCTCGAGCGCGGCGGCGCGCGCCCCCTCGCCGACGGGGCCGCGATCGCCGAGACCGCGGTCGGTAGCCCGGAGTGGCTGATCGGCGAGATCCTCTCCTTCCGCGGCGAGGCCGTCGTCCTCGAGCCTGAAGACCTGCGGCAGCGAATCGCGGCGCGGGCGGCCGAGCTGATGCGTGAGCTGGGCCTCTCGCGCCTCCGCACGCCGACCTGAGGGGGCCCGCCAAAAAGCTTCCGGGCACAGGCGCCGCACCAAGCGACGGCACCCTTTCCGGACCGGCCCCTAGAGCGGCAGCTGAAGCGTGAAGGCTGCACCCCTTCCCGGCTCGGACTCCACTCCGAGTGCGCCTCCGTGGGCCTCGGCGATCGCCCGGGCGATGAACAGCCCGAGGCCGGTCCCGGGCTTCGCCTGCCCCCCGTGTGCGCGCCCGAACTTCTCGAAGATCACATCCTGATCGGCGGGTGCGATTCCCGGGCCGTCGTCCGACACCCGGACGCAGATGCGCCCGTCGTCCGGCGCGGCCTCGACCCGCACGACGCTTCCCGCCGTCGAGTACTTGACCGCGTTCTCGACGAGGTTCGCAAGCACCTGGCGCAGCCGCTCGGCGTCGCCGCGGACGGCCGGAAGCGGCTCGCGGACCCGCCCCTCGACCCGCACCTCGTCCTGCGCGACCGAGGCCGCTGCGACGGTGTCCCGGACGAGCTGGCCGATCGAGACCTCTCGGAATGCGTAGCCGAACGTGCCGGCCTCGATCCGCGAGGTGTCGAGGACATCGCCGACGAGGTCCGAGAGGCGGCTCGTCTCGTCCGAGATCAGAGCCAGGAACGAGGACCGCTGCTCAGCCGAGAGCTCGCGCCAGCGGCCCTGCAGCGTGGTCGACGCACCGATCACAGCTGCCATGGGACTGCGGAGCTCGTGGGAGACGAGCGACACGAAGTCGGCGCGAAGGGAGGAGAGGCGGCCCAGCTCCTCGACGCGCTGGTGCTCGGCCTCGTAGGCCCGGATATTCTGCACGGCGGTTCCGACGAGGCGGCCGAGCAGGGTCACCAGCTCGACCTCGTCGGGGCTGAACGAGTCGGGCTCGTGCCGGAGCACGGAGAGCATCCCCGTGGGTCGGGAGCCGATCAGAAGCGGCGCGACGAGGCGGCAGCGGAGGTCGACGGCCAGCAGGTCCTCTTCCTCGGGATGGCGTCTGTCGGCCATGTCCCGGCGGTAGACGGTTCGCCCACTCGAGATCACCTGCTCGACGAGAGCTCCCCGGGGAAGCGTCGACCCGGGCGGAAGCACCGCCTCCACCCCTACCCCCGCGGCTGCGATGACGCGCATCGCCGTCCCTTCGCCGAGGATGATCGCGACGCGGTCGAACGGAACCAGCCCGCGCAGCTCTCGCAGGAAGGCGTCGAAGGCCTGCCGGAGGTCGAGCGACGACCCGAGCGCCCGCGCACAGCGATTCGCGGCCTCGACCAGGTCGACACGGTTCCCGAGCTCGTCACGCAGCTTCTCGGCCTCGTCGGCACGGGCCTCGGCGCGCAGGGTCTCTCCGCGGAGGCGGTCCACGAGCCAGCCCACGATCAGGCCCGAAACCAGCTCCACCCCGACCTGAAACGTGACGTAGTCGAGCTGGTAGTCACTCCCGGACCGATCCGATCGCAGGCCCTCGTTGACCGCGAGGACCGGTCCGGTCGCGAGCGCGAGGACGACCGGCGCCGCGAGCCCGTAGCGGACGGCGGCCTCGATCACGACGAGGAAGAACAACTGCCTGACGGGGCTCCCCGACTCGAAGCTGTGGACGAGGACGAAGGCCGAGACGAACACCGTGTCGAAGCCGAGCACGGACGCTCCGAGCAGGCGCTGCGCCTGAGGCGAAAGCTCGAGGCGGGCGAGCACCACGATGACGGTCGCACCGAGCGCGAACGTGCCCGCCGTGAGCCATGCGAGCAGCTCGTAGTCACCGGGGTACTGGGTCCCGAACGAGACGTGGAGGGCGGCGAACGGGATCGCGGCGAGCCGGATCCAGCCCAGCCACAGCTCGGTCTGGTGCAGCCGGGCTTGGTCCCGGGTCACCCCGAGGTTCCGCGGCTCGACTGTCGGACTGCCCAATGAGCATGCTCGCGCAAGACGGGATCGGGGTCGTCGGCGTATCGCTCGGCCAGCTCTCCTGCGCCGTCCGCGTCGGAGTTGCCGAGCGCCACGATCGCGTTCCGGCGGAGGTAGCGGACGTCGTTTCGCGGCACGAAGAGTCGCGCGTAGCGCTCCCTGAGGTCGTCCGCCTCGAGCCAGTCGACGAGCGACACGTACGGCTCCGCCGCGGCGGGCGGCTCCGTCCCCGCGCGCCGCTTCTCGATCCCCCGGTTCCACGGACAGACGTCCTGACAGATGTCGCAGCCGTACACCCGGTCGCCGAGCGCCGCACGGTAAGGCTCCGGAATCGGATCGGCCGACTGGGTCAGGTAGGAGAGGCAGCGCGTGGAGTCGAGCACGCCCGGCTCGTCGAGCGCCCCCGTCGGGCAGGCCTCGACGCAGAGCCGGCACGAGCCGCAGTCGAGCGAGAGCGGCGGCGTCGACTCCAGCTCGGCCGTGGTCACGAGGGTGCCGAGGACGACCCAGGAGCCGAAACGCCGTGTGATCAGGAGGGTGTTCTTGCCGTAAAAGCCGACCCCCGACCGGGCCGCCGCCTCGCGGTCGACGTGCTCGTTCGAGTCGACGAGCACGCGGTAGCGGCCGCCGATCGCCCGCCCGAGCGCGTCGAGCTTCTCGCGCAGCTCCTCGTACCGGTCGACCCAGGTGTAGCGCGCGAGCCGGCCCGTGCCCGTGGGTACGCGCGGCTCGGGTGCGTAGTAGCAGAGCGCCGCGGACACCACCGTCCGCGCGCCCTCGAGCAGTCGCTCGGGATGGCACGAGACCTCAGGTCGCGCCATCGTGAAGCGCATCTTCCCGAAGAGCCCCCGTGCTCGCCGTTCGCGAATGTGGCGCTCCGTGTCCTCGTAGGGCTCGGCCGGCGAGGCGCCGATGACGTCGAGGCCCAGCTCCACAGCGAGGCGTTCGAGCTCCCCGGCTGTCACGGGTGCATTGTGCATACGATCGCGCGCATCAAGGCGATCCGGATCCACGAGGACGGCGGGCCGGAGGTCCTGGTCTACGAGGACGTCCCGGATCCCTCACCCGGGCCGGGCGAGGTCCTCGTCAGGCTGAGAGCGGCCTCGCTGAACCACCTCGACCTGTGGGTCCGCAAGGGCCTGCCCTCGGTCCCGAAGCCTCGAATCCTCGGTGCGGACGGGGCGGGGATCGTCGAGCGCCTCGGCGAGGGCGTCGAGCGCCCAGCCGTGGGGCAGCCCGTCGTGATCAACCCGGGGATCGAGCACGGCGAGCGGATCCACGTCATCGGCGAGCACTGCGACGGAACCCACGCCGAGCTCGTGACCGTGCCCGCGACGAACGTCCACCTGCTCGCCCAGGGGCTCTCGTTCGAGGAGGCGGCGGCGTTCCCGCTCGTCTTCGAGACCGCCTACCGGATGCTTGTCACGCGCGCGCGTCTGCGCGAGGGCGAATGGGTGCTCGTCTGGGGCATCGGGGGCGGGGTCGCGACGGCAGCCTTCCAGATCGCGAAGGCGCTCGGAGCCCGGACGGTCGTCACCTCCTCGAGCGACGCGAAGCTCGCGCGCGCCCGCGAGCTCGGAGCCGACGCCTGCGTGAACCACGTCACGGCGGACGTCGGCGCGAGCGTCAAGGAGGCCACGGACGGAGCCGGAGTCGACGTCGTCGTCGAGCACGTCGGCGAGGCGACCTGGAAGACGTCGCTCGCGGTGCTCAGGGACGGTGGACGGGTGACGGTCTGCGGTGCCACGAGCGGCCCGAACCCGCCCGCGCAGCTGCACCGCATCTGGTGGAAGCAGCTGTCCATCCTCGGCTCGACGATGGGCACCGGAGCCGACTTCGAGGGCGCCTACGACCTCGTGTCGAGCGGCCGCGCCACGCCGATAGTCGATCGGGTCTTCCCGCTCTCCGAGGCCCGCTCGGCGCACGAGCGGCTGGAGGCCGGAGAGCAGCTCGGCAAGATCGTGCTGGCGATTCCCGGCTGAACCCGAGAACTTCGATACGGTAGGCCCGTGGCGCTCAGGGAGCAGGTGTTCGACGCTCTTCGCGGGGTCGAGGATCCGGAGCTGGGGATGGACGTCGTCGATCTCGGGCTCGTGTACGACGTCGAGGTCGACGGCTCGAGCGTGAAGGTGATCCACAGCCTCACCTCCATGGGGTGTCCGGCCGGTCCGATGATCCAAGAGGACATCCACCGCGCCGCGTCCGAAGTGGAGGGCGTCGAGGCCGTCGAGGTCGACCTGACCTGGGATCCGCCTTGGACGCCCGAGCGGATGTCGGACGACGCGAAGTTCATCCTCGGCATCGGCTAGAAGCCGAGGAGACGCACCTCCTCGCGGCGCTCGCGCGCGAAGAACTGGATTCCGTCCACGAAACGCACCCAGTTGCAGCGCGTGCACATCACGAGCGAGTGAGTCCTGGCGCTGTCGGCGAGGTAGCGCACCCCGCGCAGGAGGTCGCCGTTCGAGACTCCCGTGGCGGCGACGATCACCTCGCCCGAGACTAGCTCCTCGGTCGTGAAAACGCGGTTGACGTCCTCGATCCCCTGACTTCGGGCCTGCTCGATCTCGCTCCGCGACGTCGGCCAGAGCTGGGCCTGGAGCTCACCCCCGAGGCACCGCAGGGCAGCTGCGGAGAGGATCGCCTGCCGCGTGCCGCCGATCCCGATCGCGAGGTGGTCGTTGGTGCCGCGGATCGCCGCCGAGATCGCCGCGGTGACGTCGCCGTCCTGGATCAGCTTGATTCTTGCACCCGCGTTCCGCACCTCCTCGATCAGATCGTGGTGGCGAGGACGGTCGAGGATGATCGTCGTGATGTCGTTGATCCGGCGTCCGAAGCCCTCCGCGATCGCCCGGAGGTTGTCTGCGGCCGGACGCCCGAGGTCGATCCGGGTGCGGGCCACCGGCCCGACGGCCATCTTGCGCATGTACATGTCGGGCAGGGTGAGGAGCGATCCCGTCTCGCCTACGGCAATCATCGACATCGCGCCATTGCCGCCGCGCGCGACGACCCCGCGGCCCTCCAGGGGATCGAGCGCGAGGTCGACCTCCTGGCCCCCGGCGCCGACCTCCTTGCCGACGGCGAGCGGGTCATCCTCGGTCGAGGCCCCGATCACGACCCGGCCCTGGATCGGGAGATCCCCGAGCGCCAGGCACATGCCGGCCGTGGCGGCCTCCTCGGCCCCCTCCTGGTCGGCGCGTCCGAGCCAGCGCGCTCCGGCAAGCGCAGCGCGCTCAGTGGCGCGCGCGTAGGCCTCGCAGAGGCATGGCGCGGCAGTTCCCGCGCCGGCGTCGCCCGCCTGCTCGAGCTCCGTCTGCGTCACCCCGCCACTTCCCGGACTCGTGGCTGAAGCCGCTCGGCGCTCGCGAGCACCAGCTCGATCACGGCTGCGATCGCCTGCTCCACGTGGCCATTCTCCACGACCGGGACACCCTCCCGCAGAGCTCGCTCGACGAGCACGTCCTGCACCAGCCGGATGTCCGCCAGCGCATCGAGGTACTTCTGCACCGGCCGGAGCCCCTCGGAGACGGCGTCGCGAACCCAGAAGTTGCTCGCGTGGACCTCCTCGTCCGGCACGGCCAGGACGCAGTGCACCAGGAGCGCCCCCTCGATCGAGCTCGGAACCATCCCGGGGACGAGGTGGACGCCCTCCAGTACGACCGACCAGCCTTCGTGCAGGGCCCGGTCGAGGGCGGCGCGGACGCCGACGAGGACATTCCGGGTCTGGTCGAGGAAGCCGGCCAGAACGTCGCCCTCCCCCGCCGCGGCCGCCTCGAAGCTCGAGTAGTGGATCGACGGCATGAACTCTTCCGAGAAGAACGCGCGCATCGTCTGCCGGACGAAGTCCGTCGAGGTGACGCGCGTGATCCCGAGCCGGTGGGCTGCCTCGGTCGCGACCGTCGACTTGCCGGTCCCGGTCGCACCCCCGACGAGCAGGATGATCGGCAGGTCGAGCTGCTGGAGCTCGCGGTAGCGCCGCAGGCGGCGCACCGCGCGCGGCCCCTCCTCGGCCCCGAGCGACTCGACGGCGAGCTCCTCGAGTCGCTTGAAGTCGACCGCGTGCTCGCCGCGGGCGACGAGGTCGATCTCGACCCGGGAGGCGAGCTCGTAGGCCCGCTCGGCCGCGATGCCGCCGCCCATCAGCGCGCGTGCCATCAGGCCCTTCGAGTACGGCAGCCCGTCCTCGCCGCCGAGCGGGAACGGCTGGTGGCGCGGCTCCGTCACGACGCGACCCTCGCCGGTGCGCGCCCAGCCAGGGCGCGCAGGGCGTCGTCGACGTCCGGCTCGCCGGGAAGGGGCGCCAGCTCGTTGTCGACGAAGATCACGTCGACGCCGCGCTCCCGTCCATGCTCAGCAACGACGTCGATCGCCGCTGCCTTGATCTCGACGAGGTAGACCTCTGCCTCCACGCGCTCCAGCTCCCGTACGAGCTCGGGGCGGCTCGCCAGGTTGCCGGACACGTGGACGACCTCGGCCCCGTGCTCGGCCTCCAGGTGGTCGGCGAGCCGGCTGTGCGCCTTCTCCCCGGCGGTCGTGAAGTAGGCGACGCGCCTGCCGGAGACGGGCTCGACGGGGCGGGGCAGCAGCTCGACCGAGACGACGCAGAGATCGGGCTTCACGGCCCGGATCGCCTCGCAGAGCGGCTCGTGGGCCCCGTCGGGCCGCGCCATGGTCACGACGACGAGGTCCGAGACGAGGATCCGGTAGGTGTTCAGGTACCCGGTCACGAGGTCCGGCGGTTGGTGGGCGCCGACGACCAGCACGCGCGCGTCCACGTCGACCGGCGGGAGCGCCGCCCCGCTGCCGTCGAAAATGACGAGGTCCGGCTCGAGACGGGCCGCGACCGAGATCCCCTCCTCGACGTTGCACGTCGCGGGCGCACCGGCGAGCCCGCCGCCGCAGCGCCGGCAGCCCACGGTCGGCACGCCTGCGAGCGCGGCGATCTCGAGGTAGTCCGAGGCCGCGTGCCGCCCGGCTCGCACCAGGCGAAGGAGGTCGGAGGGGGTGGGTCGAGCTTCCACCAGCTCGGGCTCCGGTGGACCGCCTCGCCCCATCGCGACCACGACCACGCGCCGGTCTCGTGCCAGCAGCCTGGCCGCATACGTGGTCACGGCCGTCTTCCCCACGCGCTTCCCGGTCCCCGCGACGGCGAGGGAAGGCAGCTCGCAGGGGAGGTACTCGGGTGGGTCGAAGCGGAAGCCGGGCCCCTCGTAGCGCAGGCCGAGCGCCAGCGCCTCGCTCGCGAGTCGGAGGCGCTCGCGCGGCCCGAGCACCGGCTCGTCCGAGAGGTCGACCACCAGCTCGACGCCATGGCGCTCGACCGCCTCTTCGAGGCCGGACGTCAGCGCGAGCCCGTAGTCGGCTCCCTCCCGCAGCTTCTCGGTGCCACCCACGAGGAACGCGGCGACGAAGTCGTAAGGAAGCTCGCTGAGAGCGTCCCGGACGACCGGGGCGTAGTGCTCGCCGTCGATCACCGCCAGGGCTCTCACCTAGGACCTCGTCGTCACCTCGTTCTCGATCCGCGTCGTGTACTTCTCGAACGCGAGCGTCTCGATCGAGAACTGGATGATCCGCTCCTGCCCGTGGAACGGGTACCTCCGCCAGACGTCGACGTGGGAGCCCGCGACCTCGACGACGTTGTAGCAGGGGCGCGTATTGCCCCGGAGCCGAAGCGACGAGACGGTGCCGGTGTTGACGATGAAGAGGTTCTCGAGGCGCCACGCGTAGGGGACGTGCTTGTGGCCGGAGAGAACGAGGTTGACGCCCGCTCGCTGCAGGCACTCGATCGCGTCACCGGCGTCATAGACGACGTTCCGCTCGCGGCCGGTCCCGGGAACGGGCAGCAGGTGGTGGTGCAGGACGAAGATCCGCAGGCTCGCCTTCGGCGCGAACTGCTCCTCGATCCAGCGGTAGCGCCCGCGCCCGATCTGGCCGTGGTCCAGGTCTGGCTCGGTCGAGTCGACCGCGACGACCGTCACCCCGTCCACGCGCAGCACCGAGTTGCGGTCGCCGAACATCTCCTCGAAGTGGATGTAGCCCACGTTGCGCGAGTCGTGGTTGCCTGGGATGACGACGAACGACTTGCAGTCGATCCGGTCGAGGTAGCCCTTGGCCTGCACGTACTCGGGCTTGAAGCCGAACGTCGTCAGGTCGCCCGTGCAGATCACCAGGTCCGGGGAGAGGTCGTTGATCTCGCTGATCGCCCGCTCGAGCAGGCTCGGCACGAAGTACGGGCCGCCGCAATGGAGGTCGGAGATGTGGGCGATCGTGAAGGTCTCGCTCCGGCCTTCCCGCATTGCCCAAGCATAGAGCGGCGCCGTCCAGCGCCCGCCCCCCGTGCGGAGGGCAGAGCCGACCCGCAGAGTCGCCCTGTCCGGGCCGGTCGGTATGGTGGACGGCAGTGGAGCTGGAAACGCCAGATTTCCAGGCGTATCGGGGGACGCGGCCTCCGCGTTTCGTCAACGAGGCCGAACTCGAGTACGCAAAGATCCTCGACTACCACTCGGTGCCGTGGGACTACGAGCCGCGGACGTTCGTGCTGGAGGCAGACGAGGACGGGCGGGTCCTCGAGGCGTTCACGCCCGACTTCTACCTGCCCGAGCAGGATCTCTACCTCGAGGTGACGGTGATGAAGCAGTCGCTCGTGACGCGGAAGAACCGCAAGCTGCGCAAGCTCCGGGAGCGCTACCCCGAGGTGCGCGTCAAGCTCTTCTACAAGCGTGACATCGAGCGCCTGGCGCAGCGCTACCGCCTCGACCTCGTCTCGTAGAGGCCCGCAGATCGAGCCTCCTAAAGGCTCGACGGACCGGCTCGACGCGCGCGTCGGCGAGGTCTACCTGCACGCGGCGGAGATCCGGGCGCGGGTCGAGGAGCTCGGCCTGCAGCTCGCCGCCGACTACGCAGGGCGCGAGCCGATCCTCGTCGGCACCCTGAAGGCGAGCTTCGTCTTCCTCGCCGACCTGTCCCGGGCGATGCCGATCGTCCACGGGCTCGACTTCGTCGAGCTCGCCGGCTACGGCGGAGCGGCCACGGGCGGCCATACCGCGATCCGCCTGATCAAGGACCTGGACGCCGAGATCGAGCACCGCGACGTCATCGTCGTCGAGGACGTGGTCGACACCGGGCTGACGCTCCACTACCTCGCGCGGACGCTGCAGCTCCGCTCGCCGCGGACGCTCGCAGCAGTGACGTTCCTCGACCGCCCCTACCGCCGGCTCGTCGACGAGCTCCCCGTCCAGTACGTCGGCTTCACGGTTCCGGACGAATTCTTCGTCGGGTACGGCTTCGACCTCGACGAGAGCCACCGCAACCTGCCCGACCTTCACCTCGTGAACACGGGGGAACCCGGGGTTCCCCCGTGAACCCCCTCCTCTTGCGCGCGGCGTCCCGGCGCGCACTTGGGCTCCCGCCCGGCTAAGCCGGGCTCCGCCCGCGTATCACGGAGGAACCCGTGGTTCCCCCGTGAGCCCCCTCCTTTCGCCCGTGCCATCCCGGCGCGCGCCTGGGCTCCCGCCCGGCAAAGCCGGGCTCCGCCCGTCTGGGTGAGTCGGTCGGCGTAAGGAAGTGCGGGGCGAATCGTCGGTGCTGGCGGAGCCGGGTTATCGGCGGAAGGATCTACAGATAGCCCAGCGGGTCGGCGGCCGCCCCGTTGACGCGGACCTCGAAGTGGAGATGCGGGCCGGTCGAGTGGCCCGTACTCCCGACGTAGCCGATCACCTGTCCCTGCGAGACGCTCTGGCCGTTGCCGACCGCGATGCTCGACTGGTGCCCGTAGGCTGTCGAGATCCCTCCACCGTGGTCGATCACGACGAGGTTGCCGTAACCGCCGAGCCAGCCTGCGTTGATGATGGTGCCCGCCGCGGCGGCACGGATCGGCGTCCCGAAGCCGGCACCGAGGTCGATTCCCTCATGCATCCTCCCCCACCGCCAGCCGAACGAGCTCGTGATCGGGGCCGAAACCGGCCAGATCAGGCCGGCCGCCGAGGGCGCCGTCACGGGGCCCGGAGTCACGGACGATCCGCCTGACTGAGCAGCCCGGATGCGCGCGGCGAGCGTCGCGCTGACCTTCGCGAGCGCCTCGGCCTCCTCGACCGACTCGCGCTCCTCCGCAGACAACTCGTCGAGCGAGGTCCGCCTGGCCCCTCGCCGCTCGTCGAGCTCGCCCTGGGTCGCGAGCAGCCGGTCTCGCACCACCCGCACCTGGGCCGTGCGGGCGGCGATCACGCGAGTCACGGTGGCGACGCGCAGGCGGGTGTGCTTCGTCCTCGCGCGTGCCGAGCGCGTCTCGGTCTTCGCCCGCTCGACCTCCGAAGCGATCCGCTTGTCCTGCTCGGCGACAAGCCGCACGAAGTCGAGCTGATCGATGATCTCGGAGAAGCTGCGCGACGCGAGGATCACCTCGAGCGCGCCGCCCGGCGTGTCGGTCTCGTAGAGCGCCACGAGGCGTTGGTTCAGGTGTGCCAGGGCGGCCGCGTACTGGCGGCGCAGGAAGCTCAGGCGCTCCGTCTGAAGCCGGAAGAGCTCGCCCAGCGCCGCGAGGCGACGCTGGTGCAGCTCGAGGTCGCGTTGCAGCGGCTCGAGTCGCTCGTCGACCCGACCGATCCGCGACTCGAGCGCGCGGATCTCAGTCGTGACGGTTGAGATCTCGTCCCGAAGCTCCGACTCACGGCTCTGGATCTGCGCGATCCGCTCCCGCAGATAGGACAGCTTCTCGTCGACGGCCTGCTTGCGATCGGCCGGGTTGATTCCCGCCGCGGGGGATGCGATCCCGAGCAGGCAGATCGCGGCGAGGAGTGCGTGGCGTCGCACGGCGAGCATCTTCGGCGGTGGAGCGGCCGTCCCTGCCGGCCGGGAAGCGACGCCCTAGACGGCCTGGGGCCCGCCCGGCATCGGCTCGGGGACCTGCGGCTGCTGCGGCGGCTCGTGCGGCACGGGAGTCGGCTCGGGCACGGGCGCCGGCGCCGGCGGCGTCGCCGGGGGCGGGTACGGCTCCGGGATCTGCGGCTGCTGGGGCGGCTCGTGCGGCGCCGGAGAGGGCTCGGGAGCCGGCATGCCAGTCGCGCCAGGCTGATCGGGAAGCTCGACCATGCCCGCCAAAGGTACCGAAACCTGCCGACCTCTGCCAGGAACGCGGGGCTCGAGCGCGCCGAGCGCCTCGGCCGCCTCGCGGCGGAGCTGGCCGGCAAGCCCCGCGTAGTCCTCGTCCGAGACCTTGCCGGTGCGATGATCCAGCTCGAGCTCCTTGAGCGCGGCGAGCGCGTGGTCTCGCTCCTCCGCGAGCTCGAGCGCCCGGCGGTCGAGCGGGCCGGGCTCGGCCAGACGGTCGCGATCGGGCGAGAGCAGGGGGTCGCGCAGGAACGGGCGCGCGACGAAGAGGACGCAGGCGACGGCGAACGCACCCGCCAGGAGGAGTGCGAGGAGCATCAGGCCTCGGCCGGAAGCGCCCCCGCGCGGCTGTAGCGCGCGACGAGCCGGCGTTCCTCGCGCGCGTCCGGCCAGAACGCGATCAGCGCGCCTCCTAAGAAGACGAACCCGGCCGCCCAGATCAGGTTGACCAGCGGCTTCACGAGCACCTTGAAGTACACGCTGCCGTCGGGGTTGACCTGGTCGGCGATCACGTTGACGTCCTCGGCCCGCAGCCAGCTCGTGTGGATCGCCATCTCGTTCGAGACCTGATCCTCGGCGAAGTAGCGGTTCTTGCCCGGCTCGACCCGGGCGACGAGGCGGTCTCCGCGCCTGAGGTCGACGAGCGCCCGCACCTCCTGACGATTCTCGACGGGGCGCGTCGACAGGGACCGGTAGGTGAGCGTGTACCCGGCGGCCTGCATCGACTCGCCCGGCCGGAGCTTCGCCTCCCGGATCGTCTGGTAGGCGCTCGAGCCCGCCACGCCGATCGCCAGCAGCACGACCGAGGCGTGAACGACGTAGCCGCCGTAGCGCCTGCGGTTTCGGTTGACGAGAGCCGCTAGCGCGGCCGGCCAGCTCTCCCCGGCTGTGTCGCGCCGAGCGCGGGCTCCGCGGAGGAACTCGAGTCCGATCGAGGCGAGCACGAAGGCCGAGAACGTGTAGGCGACGAGGCCGGGTCGCGACGAGCCGGAACCGAGGACGAGCAGCGCCGCGCCGACGACGAGTGCCACCGCGACGGGCAGAGCAAGCATCCGCCTCAGACCCCGCAGGGAGGCGCGACGCCAGGCCACGAGCGGCCCGATGCCCATCAGGAGCAGGAGCGGCAGGCCGAACACGCGCAGGAAGAAGTCGTAGTACGGCCGCCCGACGGTCACCGCCTCTCCGCGGACAGCCTCCGAGAGGATCGGGTACGTGACTCCCCAGAGGATCGTCAGGCACAGGGCGACGAGGAGCAGGTTGTTGTAGAGGAAGGTCGCCTCCCGCGACACGAGCGACTCGAGCCGGGTCTTCGACCTGAGCAGCGGCAACCTGAGGAACAGAAGCGCGAGCGAGCCCGCCGTGATCGCACAGATGAAGCCGAGAAACCACGGTCCGATCGCGCTCTGGGTGAAGGAGTGAATCGAGTTGACGACGCCCGACCGGGTCAGGAACGTCCCGAAGAGCGAGAGACAGAACGCGAGGATCACGAGCAGCATGTTCCAGACCTTCAACATCCCTTTGCGTTCCTGGATCATCACCGAGTGCAGGAACGCCGTCGCCGCCAGCCAGGGCATCAGGGCGGCGTTCTCGACCGGATCCCAGGCGAAGTAGCCGCCCCAGCCGACCTCGACGTACGCCCAGTGAGCGCCAAGTAGCTGACCGATGCCGAGAAAGCCCCAGGCCGCGAGTGTCCAGCGGCGGGTCGCCACGATCCACCGCTCGTCGGCACGCCGCGCGAGGAGCGCCGCCATGGCGAAGGCGAAGGGAACGGTCAGCCCCACGAAGCCCAGGTAGAGAAGCGGCGGATGGGCGACCATGTAGGGGTTCTGCAGGCTCGGGTTCAGGCCCGCTCCGTCGGCGGGCGCGACCTGGGTGACGAAGGGGGAGGAGACCGCGACGAGGAGGAAGGCGAAGAAGGCCCCCACCGTGCCGAGAACAGGGACGACCCAGGCGAGCAGGTCGCGGGTCGCTCGCCGGTTCAGGAAGACGGCCGCGGCCGAGAAGCCGGTGAGGACGAGCAGCCACAGGAGCAGAGACCCCTCCTGTCCACCCCAGAACGCGGAGATCGTGTAGGCCGTCGGCAGCTTCCGGCTCGTGTGATCGGCGACGTAAGCGAGGCTGAAGTCGTGTCGCACGAGCCCTGCGACCAGGACTCCGGCCGCCACCGCCGCAGCCGCGAAGGAGGCGACGAGCGCGTTCTGCGCCGAGACCGCGAGCCGGCGGCGCCGGTGATGGGCGGCGAGGCCACCGGCCACGACAGCGTAGGCCGAGAGGCCGAGGCAGACGATCAGCGCCGCTCGGCCGAGCTCAGGCATAGCGTTCTACGACCGCTTCGGCGCGTACTTCGACGGACACTTCGTGACCAGCGTCCCACGCTCTCCCACGAAGACGCCCTTGCGCAGGGTGCCCGTGAGGTACACGTGACGCCCGACCTTGAACAGGTCCGGCACCGACCCCTCGTAGACGACCGGGACCCGCCCCCTGCCGTCGATGTCGCGCAGGCGAAACCGCAGTCCGCCCGCATGGGCGTCGCCGCGAACGGGCGCCAGGACGAGACCAGCCAGCTGTACCTCTTTGCCCTCGCGACCGGCCAGCTGGCTAGGACGAAGCGAAGACGTGCCTCCCCCGGCGATCGACGTGTAGAGGAGGAAGATCGCGAGACAGCCTGCGACCGAGAGCGCGATCACGAGGCGAGCCGGGCTCTGCTTCCGGGAGCTCATTTCGGAGTCGACACGCGCCGGCTGGGTGCGCGGGGCGAGTCGGGGCGAGGACGCAGGGCCACGGCCCGATTGTAGCTCCGGGCGAGCCGGCGCTTGGAGGCTCCCTGAATACCTTGCACGTGTTTTCGGATCGATCGGTCTGTGAGCACGGCTCGGTCGAGCTTCAGCTCGTTACGTTCTCGCTGAATCGGGCGAGCGTGTCTGCGCGGCGCGTCGTCGGCGCACGCCCCGTAGACCCGCGAGCACACGAAGCGTCGCGATGGCGGCGACGACGGTCAGTGCGGCTGAGATGGCGACGAGCGGCCCGTTGCTCCCGGACGCCGAGCGGTCAGAGATAGCAGTCGCTCCGCGCGTCCGACGCGATGCAGTCACGCGGCGGTGGAGCGCCGCGGTGATGTCCTCTTCCGCCGAGGAGTAGGTGCGAAGGTCGGTAGGAAGGTGAGCCACAGTCTGGTGGTAGCACTGCAGCGGGTATGACCGATCGATACGGGTGTCGGCGCTCCAATCGGCGAGGACGCGCTCCCAGCAGGGGGTGGCCGCCTGGGCTGGGTTCGTCGCCGCGAGCAAGAGCGAAGCAGTAACGAGAGAGGCGGCAAGGGCCCGCCACAAGAGGGTCCGCCGCATCCGGAGAAGAGTAATCGTCGCTCGGAGGTTGCTCACGCGGCTAGCCTGCCGACCGAAGCTAAGCGCGATCTAAGAATCCACTTCGGCCCGCGGCTAGTACCGCTTCCTCAGTCGCGCACGGGCGACCCGCGCCTCGGCGGCACGCGGTAGCCGTGCTCGGCGCAGAGGCTCCCCGGCGAATCCTCGGTCAAAGCGTCGCAGTAGCCCTTGCCGTACGCGGCGCGGATGAAGGCGGCGACGACCTCGAGGTTCCACTCGTCGATCTCGCAGGCCTCGCGCCAGAGGTCGGCGAGTCGCAGGTCGATGTCGAGCTCGAGCAGGTCGATGCGGGACGGACGCTTCTGCATGGAGAAAAGGGTAGGACCCGCATCGGACGGCACACCGCGCGCACTTCGGGAGACCTTGCGCGCCACCTCCGCAAGACAGGGTCGTTGCTAGCGTGGCCCACGTGGGCGTGACGCGATTCGGCCCCGCACGCTGCCCCTCCCGGGACTCGCCGAAGGAGGCCGTCTCCCTGCTCGTCGAGCGCGGCTATACGGCATGCGAGCTCGACTTCGAGGGCGGCTTCTGGATGGACTACCCGTGGGCCGAGGAGCTCGGAGAGCGCGCCGGTGACGCGGGGCTCGCGCTGTCCGTCCACGCACCGATCGCCGGCTTCCTGGGGCATCTGGACCGCGGCAAGAAATTCCGGATGGCGCTCGGAATGCTCGACCACTCGGCCGGCCTTGCGGTCGCGTGCGGAGCAGAGGTCGTCGTCTTCCATCCGGGCTTCCTCCTCGGCCGCGAGCGAGCCGCGGCGCTCGCGGCCGTCGTCACGCAGCTGGCCGAGCTCCGGGAGCGGCTCGAGGCGAAGGGCCGGGACGTCGCCTTCGGGATCGAGATCATGGGCCGCGTCCGGGAGCTCGGAACGGCGGAGGACGTCTTCCAGGTCGCAGCCGAGCTCGGCTGGGTCCGCCCGGTCATCGACTTCGCGCACCTCCACGCAGTCACCGACGGCGGCTTCCTGGAGGAGGAGGCTTTCCGCGTCGTCCTCGAGCGGGCAGACCGGGTACTCGAGCCCGGAGCGCCGTTCCACGTCCACTTCTCGGACATCGCCTTCGCGAACCGGAACGAGACGAAGCACCTTCCCTACGGCGAGGGAACGCTGCGAGCCGACCCGCTCGCGGCGGCGCTCCAGCGGTTCGACCGCCCTGCGACGGTCATCAGCGAGTCGCCGGACGAGGCCTCGCATCTCGCGATCCGGCGGATCCTCCTGACGAGCTAGGGACAGGCCCCTAGGCAGAGACCGGCGGAGGCCTCACCACGGCCGGAGCTGCTGAGCGGGCACCGGGGCGGCGGCCCGCGCGGGCACCAGGGTCTCGCCCACTTCCCCGAATCCCGGCTCCGGGAAGTCCGGTGGCGTCAGCTCGCGCAGGCGCCTCGCATACGGCTCGGCCTCCTCGTCTCGGCCGCGGGCCCGCAGCAGCCGAACGAGCGCCGTCAGCGGCTCGATCGCGCTGAGGAGGAACTCGGTGCCCGCGAGGACGTCGAGCGCCTCCCGCAGGAGAATCTCCGCCTCGTCGTGTCGACCCTGGGCCACGCGAACGAGCGCGAGCGCCATACGCGTCGTCGAACGCGAGCCGTGGTCTTGCGCCCCGACCGTCTCGCGAGCCTGCAGCGCGACCAGCTCCGCCTCCTCGAGCCTGCCCTCGCGCACGAGGATCTGCGCGAGCTGCCGCTGGGCCTCGCAGAGCGTGCCGCGGTCCCCGAGCGGCTTCAGGATCCGGATCGAGTCGCGGAGGAGGCGCTCCGCGCGTCCGAGCTCCTCGCGGCGCGCAGCCACTTCCGCGAGCGACGTGAGCACGCGCGCTCGGTCGATGTCCGCCCCTGCCTCGGCGAAGAGCTCGCGCGCTTCCTCGAGCGTCGCCTCGGCCTCGTCGAGCTCGCCGCGGAGCAGGTGCAGATCGCCGCGCCCGCCCCGTGCCCAGGCGCGGCGGACGACGCTCCCGCTCTCCTCGGCTAGGAGAACCGCGCGGGCAAACAGCGGCTCCGCCTTGTCGTGCTGGAGCCGCTCGACGTAGACGCGGGCGAGCTCGTTGAGCGCCCGGCTCTCGAAGTCCTTCCGCTCGGTGACGCGGGCGATGTCGAGCGCCTTCAGGTGGAGCCGCTCGGCCTCGCTGAGGTCGCCCATCCACCACGCCGAGGTGGCGAGTATCGCCAGGGCCTCGAAGTGGGCGTCCGGACCCTCGTGCTCGAGCAGGCGGAGCGCGCGCTTCGCGAGCTCCCGCGCCCCCGGCGGGTCGGCTCCCTGGGACAGGGCGACGTGTGCGAGACCCGTGAGAGCCTGTCCCTGAAGCCGCTGGTCGCCAGCCTCCTCTGCGGCCGCGCGAACGAGCTCCATCTCTGCCGAGACGGCGGGGTAATCGGTCAGTCGCCAGGCAGCGCGCGCTGCCTTGAACCGCCGCTCGAGCGTCGGCTCCAGCTCGACCGCGCGCAGGAGCAGCGACCGGGCCGAGCGGTTCGCCTCGCGTGCGAGTGCCCGCTTGCCCGCCTCCTCGAGCTCCGCTGCGGCCTCCGCCGCGAGGTCGGCCGGAGGCGCCCCGTCGAGCTCCGCTAGGAGCGAAGCGGCCCGGTCCAGGTGGTAGGCGCGGATCTCGAGCAGCTCCTCGCCCGCACGCTCACGCAACCAGCCGGCGAAGCGGCGGTGGTGCTGCGCGCGGGCCGACTTCGACAGGCCCGCGTAGGCCACCTCGCGGATCAGCACGTGCTTGAACCGGTACGCGCGCTCTCCGGGGATCGTCGAGCGGGCCTCCTGCAGGACGAAGTCGCGCATCAGGAGATCCTCGAGGAGCGCATCGACGTCCGGCACGTCCGGGCTCAGCCGCTCGATCGCCCCCGCCCAGAACGTCCGCCCCATCACCGCCGCGCGCTGGAGCATCGCTCTCTGGGCCGACGGTAGCCGGTCGATCCGGGCCGCGATCATCGCGTGCACGGTGTCGGGAATCCTGTCGACGCCGCACTCGGCCACCACGCGCACGGTCTCCTCGAGGAAGAGCGGGTTTCCCTCGGTCTTGTCCAGGACGGCGGCGCGGACCGCGGCATCGAGCACGACATCGTCGAGCAACTCCCCGACGAGACGCTCGCTCTCCTCCGGCGAGAGCGGCTCGAGCTCGATCGCTGTCGCCCGCACGCGCCCCCCGCCCCAGCCCGGGTGGACGTCGAGCAGCTCCGGGCGGGCCAGGCAGAGGAGGAGGAGCGGTGCCTCCCGGACCCACGTCGCCAGGTGCTCGATCAGCTCGAGCAGCGGCTCCTCGGCCCAGTGGATGTCCTCGAAGACGAGCACGAGCGGCTGTGTCCCGGCGACCCCCTCGAAGAACTCGCGCGCCGCCCAGGCGATCTCCTGCTGGCTGCGCTCGGCCTCGACCGCCTCGAGGACGCCCGATGCGAGTCCGAGCAGGTCCGCGACCGCCTCGTCCTCGCAGCAGGCCTTCAGCTTGCCGACCGCCTCCGCCACCGGGTCGTCGTCGGAGATGCCGGCGACCGTCTTCACCATCTCGGCGAGTGGCCAGTAGGTGATCCCCTCGCCGTACGGAAGGGCGCGGCCCGCCAGCACGGTCGCGCCCTCGAGCGAGTCGCAGAACTCGGCAGCAAGGCGGCTCTTGCCCACCCCGGGGGCGCCGAAGACCGTGAAGAGGTGCGCCCGGCCGTGCCTGACAGCGCGCTCGTAGGTGTTCTCGAGCAGCTCGAGCTCCTCTGAGCGCCCCACGAAGGCGGCCGACAGGTTCGAATGGTGGTGGCCGTTCGGGCTGGCGCGCAGCACCCGCCAGGTCCAGAGCGGCTCGCGGAGCCCGCGCAGCTCGAGCGGGCCGAGCTCCTCGACCTCCACCCGGCCGACCGTCAGGTTGCGGGTACCCGGGCCGATCAGCAGCTGGCCCGGCGCAGCCGCCTGCTGCAGGCGCGCGGCGATGTTGACGGCCTCGCCGGTCGCGAAGGTCGAGTCGGCTTCGTCCACGACCACCTCCCCCGTCTCGACGCCGATCCTGGCCTCGAGGCCGAGCTCGCCGACGGAGTCCAGCATCGCGAGCCCCGACCTGAGCGCTCGCTCGGCGTCGTCCTCGTGGGCTCGGGGAATCCCGAACGCGGCCATGACGGCATCGCCTGCGAACTTCTCCACCGTGCCGCCGTGGGTCTCGACGCAGCGCGCGACCTGCTCGAAGAACCCGGTCACCCGGCGGCGGACGACCTCGGGGTCGCTCGCAGCTACGAGCGACGTCGAGTCGACGAGGTCGATGAAGAGGACGGTGGCGAGCTTGCGTTCCAT
>JACDAS010000323.1 GCA_013695295.1 Actinomycetota bacterium
GCCAGGGTCAGGTAGCCGAGCGCGCCCCGGCCGTGCCAGCGCTCGTACCCCGGCTCGGCGGCAACGCGCTCCGGCCGCGCCTGCGGCTCGAGGTCGGGGAGCGTCTCGAGCCACGAGACCCGCGAGAGGCCGTGCCCCGGCTTGCCGCGTGCCTCGGCGTCGAGGAAATGGTCGGCGAGGGTCGTCGCGTCGGCGGTGCCGAAGCCAAGCGCCTCGAGGCGGAGAACCACCAACTCGAGCGCGCTACCGCGGGTCACTGTCGAGGCCGGCCAGGCAGGTCCGACCCCTCCGGTTCTGACTTCCCCAAGAGGGGTGGCGGCTTGGCCGCCGCCCCGCTCTCCGGAGGACTACCCAAGTCGAGCGAAGTGCGCAGCACTTCGGTCGAGGCCGAAGGCCTAAGAGTGCGCAGCACTTCGGTCGAGGCCGAAGGCCTAAATGACCGGGAGAGCCCGGACGATGCCGACGCTCCGCTCCCGGGCGGTCGCGTCGATCGCCTCGGCGATCCGGACGATCGACCTCGCGGCCGGATTGTCCGGCTCGGCCCAGACGAGCGGGTCGCCGGAGTCGCCGCATTCGCGCAACCGAACGTCGAGGGGGACCTCGCCGAGCAGGGGCACCTCGAGCTGCTCCGCGAGGATGGCGCCCCCACCGGCGCCGAAGACCTCGGAGGTCATGTTCTCGACGACGCCGATCAGCCGCAGGCTCGTCTTCTGCGCCATCAGCGCCGCGCGCACCGCCACCTCCTGCGCGAGCGGCTGCGGTGTGGTCACGATCACGGCCTCGGCCCGCGGGAGCAGCTGGCCGAGGGAGATCGAGACGTCCCCTGTACCGGGCGGCATGTCCACAAGCAGGACGTCGAGCTCCCCCCAGTGGACGTCGGAGAGGAATTGCTCGAGCGCCTTGTGGAGCATCGGGCCGCGCCACATCAGCGGCGCGTTCTCGTCGAGGAAGAACCCGATCGACATCAGCTTCAGGTCGTCCCGAACCGGTGGGATGATCATCCGGTCGACGACGATCGGCTTCTGGTCGATCCCGAGCAGATGGGGGATCGAGTGGCCGTAGATGTCTGCGTCGAGCACGCCGACGCGCTGGCCGAGCCGGCTGAACGCGGCCGCCAGGTTGACGGTCAGCGACGACTTGCCGACGCCCCCCTTGCCGCTCGCGATCGCGAGCACGCGCGTGTCGCGGTGCAGGGAGATCCCCTTCGTTCGGCCAGGGGTGTCGCCACGGAGCTTCGCGGTCAGCGCCGCGCGCTCCTGGGGCGTCATCACGTCGAACTCGAGCCGGACGCTCGCCACCCCGGGCACGGAGCCGACATGCTCGGCCACCTGGTCGTGGAAGCTCGCGCGGAGCGGGCAGCCGGCCACCGTGAGCGCGATCTCGACGGTCACGGCCCCGCCCTCGACGCGGACTTCACGCACCATGTCGAGCTCGGTCACCGGACGCCGGAGCTCGGGATCGATCACCTTCCCGAGCGCAGCCTGCAACGCGTCGCGAGCCGGCTCCATCCGTCGAGCGTAGCAGCGGGTCGGGCGCCGAACGGTTCACCCTGAAGCGTCGCTCAGGCGCCGAGTCGCTCCTTCAGCCAGAGCCCGTTGCCGATCGCGTAGCCCTCCCAGTCGTTGTTGAACCGGCCTCACGCTCCGAGGGCGGCCTGCAGCTGCCGGCACAGCGCCGGTGTCGCCGCCGCGACGACCCGCGACCGCGCCACCGTGTCCAGCCGGGCCGCCCCGAACGGCGTGTCCTGCGGCAGGTCGATCGCGATGCCGCGCTCACGCAGGAGAAGCTGCGCGGCGGCGATGTCGACGGCCCGGGAGCGCTTGAGCGAGCAGACGGCGTCGACGCGCCCGTCGGCGAGGTGGCAGAGCGAGAGCGCGAGCGAGCCCATCACGCGCAGCCGGTGTGCGACGCCGACCATCGCCGGCGCCTTCGCCGAGACCGAGGCCGTGTCGGTCGCCTCGAAGGACAGGATCTCGATCGGGTCGCCCGGCAGCGGGCCGTCGAGCCGGCGGCCGTCCAGCCAAGCGCCGGCCCCGCGCTCCGCGGTCCACTCCTCCGCCGTGCCGAAGTCGTGCACGTAGCCGAACCGGACGTCGTCCATCGTCGGGCCGTCCGCGACGGCGATCGAGACCGAGAAGAAGCGGATCCCGCGCTTCGCGTTGTTCGAGCCGTCGATCGGGTCGACCACGACCCAGTCGCCGCCGCCCGAGCCGAAGCGCCGCTCGCCGAGCTCCTCCGAGACGAGCGTGAAGTCGGCGCCGGCTGCATGCGCATCCTCCAGCCGCGCCACGACGGCGCGCTCGGCCGCGGCGTCGACGGCGGTCGTGTCGTCGCCGCCGAGACCTGCCCCGACGACGGGCTCGCGCTCCACGCGCGTCGGCAGCTCCTCCAGCATCGTCCGAATGTCCGCCGCCGCCGCCCGGCAGAGCGCAAGCCAGTCGGTCACAGCGGGTGGAACAGAAGGCCGCTCAGGAGCTTGGGATAGAAGTAGGTCGACTTCTGAGGCATCGTCCTCCCCGCCGCCGCGACCGCGAAGACGTCCTCGATCCGCGGCGGGCGAAGCAGGAAGGCCGCGGCAGCGCGGCCTGAGTCGACCGCCGTGCGGGCCTCGTCCTCGGACGCCGTGTAGGACAGCTCGCCCGGCGCCAGGCGCTCGACCAGCTCGGAATCGAGCTCGCCGGCGCGCCCACGCAGGAGGCCCGCGCCGCGGGCCGTGTAGACCACCGCCGCCGCGGCGCCGTGAGGCTCGGCCGCCAGCTGGCGCAGCAGAGATTCGAGGTCACCGTTCAGGGTCGCCTCCGGGAGCTCGGCCTCGCGGGCGATGCGGTGCGTCGGGAAGATCGTCAGCCCGGGGTCCGTGGTGCTGACGAGCACGACCGGAAGGTAGGCACTCCCGTCGGACCCGTCTTCGAGGTGGAAGGCGAGCGCCGTCTCGTAGCGGTGGTGCCCGTCGGCGATCAGCAGCGGCCGGCCGGCCACCGCAGCGAGGGCCTCGCCGCCCGTCCGCCAGAGCCTCGCCCCGCCTGCCTCGAGATCGGGCTGTCTTTCGGGTAGTGCGGGTGAGGGGCCGTCGTGGAGGAGAAAGATCGGCTCCAGCTGAACCCGCACCGCCCGCAGAAGCCGCAGACGCTCCTCCTTCGGCCCGCGGTGGGTGCGCTCGTGCGGCAGTACCGCGCCGCTCGAGTACGGCTCGGCCCGGAGCGAGGCGAGCAGGCCCGTGCGGGTGCGCGGGACGCCGTCGGGGCCGACGTAGTCCTGCGAGAGCGTCCAGACCGAGGGCTCCGGCTCGCGGACGAGCACGCCGGCGGCGTTCCACTCGCCCCAGAGCCGCGCCGCTTCCGACTCGCTGTCCGGAAGGGTCAGATGGACGACGTTGTACGGGCTTCGGCCGAGGTAGGCCTCCCGCTCCTCGGGTGAGATCACGTCGTAGGGCGGTGCCACGAGGTCGGCGAGGGGGCCGGCTCTCTCCGCGTCATAACGGACGGCGCGGAAGGGCTTCAGCAGGGCCACGGCGGGGCGAGCCTAGCATCCGCCTCCGGGCCTACACTCGGGCCGTGGCGGCAATCGCCGAGCTCGCGGAGGACCGGGTCGTGGAGGGCGTCTACGCGGTCTCGCGCAAGGCGAAGCTGAGGACGCGCGGGGGTGCGACGTACCTCTCGCTCGAGCTTGTCGACCCGAGCGGCCGGATCGAGGCCCGCGTCTGGAACGACGTCGAGCTGCTCGACGCGCGGTTCGCCGAGGGCGACGCGGTCCGTGTGCTGGGACGCGTCGAGCGCTTCCGAGACCGGCTCCAGCTCGACGTGCGAACGCTGGAGGCAGCCCCGGAGCAGGATCCCGAGGCGATGGCTCCGGCGCTTCGCCGCGATGCCGACGAGCTCGACGGCTTCCTCGAGTTCCTGGCGGGCGAGATCGCGCATCCCGGACTCCGGGGGACCGTGACGCGCTTCTTCCGCGACGTAAAGCTTCGGGGGCGCCTACGCGCCCTTCCGGCGACCGTCGAGGGACACCACGGCTACGCGGGCGGGCTGCTCGAGCACACCGTCGGCGTCGCGACGCTCTGCCGGGAGACGGCGCAGCTCCATCCGCGGCTCCGCAACGACCTGCTCGCCTCCGCCGCGCTCCTCCATGACGTCGGGCGCACCATGGAGCTCGGCAAGGGCCCGTCGTTTCGGCCGACCGAGGAGGGACGCCTGCTCGGACACGTCCAGCTCGGACTGCGGTTGATCGAGGAGCGCGCCGCCGGGCTCGACGTGACCGTCAGGGCCGAGCTCCTGCACGCCGTCGCGGTGCACCACGACGCCCGCGGCGCCCGGACCGCCGAGGCCGCCGTGCTGTACCACGCGAACCAGCTCGACGCGATCGCCGCCACGCGCCCCGTCGGCGACTGATTACCGAGGCGGTCTCGGGATGATCGTCGTCCTGCTCGCGCTCGGCGCCAGTGCGGCCTGGGGCGTCGCCGACTTCACGGCCGGGCTCAAGAGCAGGACGCTCGGCGTTCTCCACGTGCTCGTCGTCGGTCAGGTCTCCGGGCTGCTCCTCATCGGCCTCGTCGTCGCCGCTCGAAACACCGCGCCGGGCGGGCAGGCCGTGCTCTGGGCGATCCCGGCGGCGTTCGCAGGAACGCTCGGCCTCATCGCCTTCCTGCGCTCGATGGCCGTCGGGACGATCAGCATCGTGGCGCCGATCGTCGGCGCCTCGGCCGTGGTGCCCGTCGCGTACGGGCTCGCCCGCGGCGACAGGCCATCGTGGATCCAGGGAGCGGGGGTCGCTCTCACGCTCTCCGGCGTCTTCGCCTCGTCGCGGGAGCCGAGTCCCGCCGGCGGCAAAGAGCACCGGGTGGTGGCCGGTGTGGGCCTGGCGCTGCTCGCCGCCCTCGGCTTCGGGTGCTACTTCCCGTTCATGCACGCCGCCAGCGACGCGGGCGTCTTCTGGGCCGTCCTCGTCTTCCGTTCGATCTCCTCGACCGTCGCGCTCGTCGCGTTCGCCCTGGTCCGGCCCGAGTCGACGGTCCGGCGGGCGGACCTCCCGGTGCTCGTGCTGATCGGCGTCGGAGATGTGCTGGGGAACGTTCTCTTCGCGAGCGCCGCGTCACGCGGGCTCGTCAGCCTGGTCTCGGTGCTCTCCTCGCTCTACCCCGTGATCACGGTCGCGCTCGCCTGGCTCGTGCTGCGCGAGCGTCTTGCCGGGTCGCAGTGGCTGGGCGTCGCAGCCGTCCTGCTCGGCGTGGCTGCGATCGCGGGCGGGTAACCGACCGCCCCGTCAGACGTTGAAGCGGACGTTCAGCACGTCCCCGTCGGCGACCGCATAGGCCTTGCCCTCGAGGCGCTGCAGGCCCCGGCGGGCGGCCTCGGCGTGCGAGCCGCACTCGACGAGGTCGGCCCAGCGGATCACCTCACAGCGGATGAAGCCGCGGGCAAGATCCGTGTGGATCGTCGCGGCGGCATCGAGTGCGGACTGCCCTCGGCGAAGCGTCCACGCGCGCGTCTCGTTGTCGCCCGCGGTGAAGAAGGCGATCAGGTCGAGCGCCGCCTGGAGCCGGCGGACGATCTCCTCGAGCGCCGAGGGGCCCTCGCGAAACGAGCGCGCCTCGGCCTCGTCCAGCTCGATCAGCTCCGCCTCGAGCTTCAGGTCGATCCCGCCCGGGCCGTTCTCGACCGCGATCAGTGGCTTCGTCGTCAGAGGCTCGAGCTCCGGCGGCAACCCCTCGGGATGGTCGCCGAGCGAGGCGCCCGTGTCGAGCTGCGCGAGCAGGCGCTCGAGGCTCGAGAGCTCCTGACGGAGGGCGACGTCCCCCGACTTCGCCTGCTTTCGGACGCGATCGAGGCGCCGCTCGACGTGGTCTCGGTCCGCGACGAGGAGCTCGAGGCCGATCGTCTCGAGGTCGGCAGAGGGCGAGGCGTCGTCGCCGTACCCGTTCAGGACCGCGAGGATCGCGTCCACCTGGCGGAGGTTGCCGAGCAGGGCGGGGCCCGTCCCGGGCACGTCGACGACGCGGATCGCCGCAGGTGTCACCTTGCGTGCGCGGACGACCGCCGCGATCCGCTCGAGGCGCTCGTCGGCGATCGGGGCCATGCCGACGTTCGCCTTTTCCGAGACCGTCGCGTAGGCGGTGATCTCGGCGCCGGCCCGCGTCAGGGCGTTGAAGAGGGTGGTCTTGCCCGAGTTCGGCAGACCGACGATGCCGACGTCGAGCGCCACGGCGCCCAGGGTACTGACCTGGGGAGAAAGAGCTCGTGAACCGGTGCAATCGCGACACGTTCGGCGCACGGCGCCGCAGTAGAATCGCCGGCGGGTGGCGGGTGGAGCTCTCCCCTCCCAAAGGGTGGGGTGTTGCCCACGGGCAGCGTCGTGTCGACAGATGCCCGCCCTCCGCGAGGGAGTTCGGGCGGGGAACGAGACCTACCGGGACGCGGCTACGTCAGCCTCGCCCCGCTCGCCCAGCTGCTTCTGCAATGCGGCGAGGGCGCGATGCTGGAGCGACTTGACGGCGCCCTCGGTCTTGCCGAGGATTGCCGCGGCCTCGCCGTTCGAGAAACCGAAGAGGAACTTCAGGGTGAGGACCTGCTGCTGATCGAGCGAGAGGATCTCGATCAGCTCGAGCATCGAGGCACGCCCGATCGACTCGAGCGCCTGCGTCTCCGCCGACTCCGCTCCGCCGTCCTCGGGCTCCGGCACCTCATCCTCGGGCTGCCAGCGACGACCCGCGCGGAAGTGATCCATGGCCAGGTTGTGGGCGATCCGAAAGAGCCAGGCGGCGAAGGGGGCGGTGCCCCAGCGGAAGCTCCGGATCGACTCCAACATGCGCAGGAAGGTCTGGGTCGTCAGATCCTCGGCGTCGTGGCGGTTGGCGACGCTCAGGTGTAGGTAGCTGTAGATCCGGTCGAAGTGAAGGAGGTAGAGCTCCTCGAGCGCCGCGCGCTCGCCGCTCTGCGCCCGCTCCACCAGGCGCCGCATGTCCTCGGGCGCGGGCGCGGTGCCGGCGCGTTCCCCCTCGGCCATGGACTGAGCATGCCCGGGCGCCTCCAAACGGCAAACGCCGCCTGGAACTTCAAAGCGACGACTCGCCGACCGGTGCGCCGGACAGTGCTTCGCTCTGAAGCTTAGAGCGTCCCGAACCCGAGTCTGCTCTCGCGCCCGAACCGCTTGACGTACGCGATCTTGTCCAGGCCGATCGTGTAGCGACCGTCCTCGGCCTCGAGCGTCAGCCCGTCCCGGCGGCCGGCGGCCAGCGCCTGCTCGAGCTCGTCGGCGGACGCGGCCGAGACGAGCGCGCCCATGATCAGGCCGCCGTCGAATCCGATCTCCAGCCGGACGGCCGCGACGTCAGCCATGCGAGACGAGCTCCGAGAGGACGCCGTGCGCTGCGTCCGGATGCAGGAAGGCCACCTCGAGGCCAAACAGGCCTGGGCGCGGCTCCTCGTCGATCAGCTCGGCTCCCCCCTCGGCAAGCGCGCGGAGCTCGGCCCTGAGGTCCTCGACCTCGTAGGCGACGTGGTGCATCCCGGGGCCCCGGCTGGCCAGGAACCTGCCGACCGGGGTCTCGTCGCCGAGTGCCGACAGCAGTTCGACCCGTCCCGAGCCCATCCGCATGGACGCGGCCTCGACCCCCTGGTCGGGGACGGTCGCCCGGTGCTCGACCTCGGCACCGAAGAGCTGCGCGTACGTCGCGACGGCCTCGTCCAGGTTCTCCACGGCGACGCCAAGATGGTGGATGCCGCGGGTCGCCACGGCTCCGATGCTACCGCCCCCGAAACCCCAGGGACGGCGCCCGCAGTAGCTCTACAGCCGCGCCAGCGCGGCGACCACCTCGTCGGCGGTCGTGAACGAGACTCCACGCGCGCGCCAGACCCCTGTGCAGCGCGCGACACGCGAGGAATCGAGGCCGCGAGCGGCGTCCTCGACGAAGCGCACGCGCCGGCCGCGCGCGAGCAGTCCGAGAACGGCTGCGTCGTCGCACACGTCTGTCGCAACGCCGAACAGGATCACCTCGTCGGGGTCGAGAACCTCGAGCAGCGCCGCCGTATTCGGGTTCGTGAAGACGTCGAAGCTCTTCTTCAGCAGCAGGACGTCGCGCCGCCCGGCCACCAACTCGGGCAGCAAGCCCGGCGGAAACGGGACGTCGGTGAGCGGCAGCGGGTCGTCCTGCTTCGTCTCGGGGATTCGCTCCGCTCCGCGCGTCCCCCGCAGGCAGTGCGGCGGGTAGGTGTTCTGCCAGTCAGGCTCGTCCGAGAGCTCCGGGTCGTG